>NZ_JBANBJ010000065.1:0-46874 GCF_059803515.1 Bradyrhizobium sp. UFLA05-125
TCCCCGGTCTGGTCCCAGATTTCCGCGCGATCCCCGCGCGACCTCTCCCCATGCGCCGGACAGACCTGTCCACAGGCCATCCACACGCCTATCCACGGCGTGCGAACGGAGAGCGGTGATCCCTTAAAATCGTGCGCGCCGCATTGTGGCCGGGGGCGCCGGTGACGCCGCCGCCGGGATGGGCGCCGGAGCCGCAGTGATAAAGGCCCTTCAGCGGCCCGCGGTAGTCGGCGTGTCCCAGCATCGGACGCGCCGAGAAGAGCTGGTTGAGCGTTAGCGCGCCGTGGAAGATGTCGCCGCCGAGCAGGCCGAATTGCCGCTCGAGATCGAGCGGGGACAGGATCTGACGGCCGAGCACGCTCGCGGCAAAGCCCGGCGCGTATTTGTCCACTGTCGCGATCATGAGGTCGGCGACCTCCTCGCGATGGTCGTCCCACGATTTGCCCTCGGGCAACTCCGGCGCGACGTGCTGGCAGAACAGGCTCGCGACGTGCTTGCCCGCCGGCGCCAGCGTGTCATCGAGCGTCGATGGGATCAGCATCTCCACCACAGGTGAACTGCTCCAGCCCTGCGCGCGCGCATCCAGATAGGCGCGGTCCATATGACCAAGACTCGGCGCGATGATGATGCCGGAGGTCAGATGATCGCCGTCGCCTGGGAGCGCCGTGAACGACGGCAGGCGATCCAGCGCGACATTCATGCGGAAGGTACCAGAGCCGTTCTTCCAGTGCCGGATGCGGGCGAGGAAATCGGCCGGCAGCGCGTCCGCCGCGACGAGGCGCGTGTAGAGCAGTTTTGGGTTGACGTTCGCAGCAACGTATTTTGCACGGATGCTCTCGCCGCTTTCGAGTACGACGCCGACAGCGCGATCACGCTCGACGATCACTTCGCGCACGCCGGCATCCGTTTGAATCGCGACGCCCTGGTCGCGAGCGGAGCGCGCCATGGCCTGCGTGATCGCGCCCATGCCGCCGATAGCGTGGCCCCAGACGCCCTTCTTGCCGTTCACCTCGCCGAAGGCGTGGTGCAGCATCACGTAGGCGGAGCCGGCTGCATACGGACTCGCATAATTGCCGACGATGGCGTCGAAGCCGAACAGCGCCTTGACGAGATCATGCTCGAAACGCTCGTCCAGCATCTCGCCGGCTGACCGCGTGAAGAGGTCGAGCAGGCTGCGGCTCTGCTCCAGGCTCAAGCGGCGCAGGATGTTGGTGCTCTGAACCGCGTTGAGGGCCTCGCGAATCGCACCCGCGCCAAAGCTCTCCACGAGGTTCGGCGGCGCGCGCAGCACGAACTGGCGCAGCACGTCGGCGATGGCCTCGAGCTCGCGCGAAAAGCCGTCAAGTGCGCCGGCATCGTGCGCGCTGAGCCGGGCCACGGAGTCTTTCGTTCGACCCTCGCCGGTGAGGAGATAGTTGCCGTCGGGCGCAGGCAGAAAATTCTGCGCACGCCGCTCGACTATGCGCAGGCCGTGCTCTGCGAGCTTGAGATCGCTGATGACCTGCGGATTGAGCAGGCTCACCGTATAGGCCGCGACTGAATTGCGGAAACCCGGATGGAACTCTTCCGTCACCGCGGCCCCACCGACCACCTTGCGCCGCTCGACCACCGTCACCCTCAGGCCCGCCATCGCGAGATAGGCCGCGCAGGTGAGGCCATTGTGGCCAGCGCCAATGATGACGACGTCGGTTTCGGTCATGAAAGCTTCAACATTCTCGACTGTCGCCGCAGAGGCGATCCCGGAAATGACGCCTGTATATCAGGCATTCCCTGTCGCGACAGTCCCACCATTTATTGCCCGTTCATGCGCCTTGTGCTCCATTGCGCGCGCCCGGCGGACGCCGGGGTTTTGCCGGAGCTTTCATGGATTCGATCGTGCCTCCTGCCGTCACCGAGCAGCCGTCGGTCTCGCGCAACCGGCTGGTGCTGACGGTCTTCACCGCCGCGATCTTCGTCAGCGCGCTGCTGCTGTTCTCGGTGCAGCCGCTGTTCACGAAAATGGTGCTGCCGCGGCTCGGCGGCTCGCCGGCGGTTTGGTCGGTGGCGATGGTGTTCTTCCAGTCGTTGCTGCTCGCAGGCTACGCCTATGCGCATTTCCTGATGCAGATCAGGAATCGCGCGATTCCTGTCGCCATCCATCTGGTTCTGCTGGTGGTGGCCTTGCTGACGCTGCCGCTCGGGATCGCGCATTCGTTCGGCGAGCCGCCGACCTCGGGCTATGCGTTCTGGTTGCTTGGCCTGTTCGCGGTGTCGATCGGGCTGCCATTCTTCGCGCTTGCCGCCAACAATCCGCTGTTGCAGGCGTGGTTCGTCCGCACCGGCCACCCCGATGGTCCCGATCCCTATTTCCTCTACTCCGCCTCCAACATCGGCAGCTTCCTCGCGCTGTTGTCCTACCCGGTGCTGCTCGAGCCGGTATTCACGCTGCGCACCCAGAATTGGCTCTGGACCGGCGGCTATGGTTTCTTGATCCTGCTGATCGCCGGCTGTGGCGTGTTGCTGCTGCGCTCGCCGGCGTTGGCGGCGGCTGATGCGCGGACCGAGGACACGAGCTCGCCGGCGCCGAGCTGGGTCGTTCGTGCACGCTGGATCTTCCTTGCCGCGGTGCCCTCCGGCCTTCTGATCGCGGTGACCGCGCACATCTCGACCGACGTCGCCGCCGCGCCGCTTCTCTGGGTGGTGCCGCTGTCGCTTTATCTCCTGACCTGGGTGCTGGTGTTCCAGTCGCGGCCGCTGTTGCCGCACAAATGGATGCTGATGCTTCAGCCGCTCGCGATCGCCGGCACCGTGATCTTGCTGGCTTTCGGCGGCGAACAGAACCTGCTGCTGACGCTGGGCGGCCACCAGCTCTGCTTCTTTGTCATCGCGATGGCCTGCCATGGCGAATTGGCGCGCACGCGGCCGGCTGCAAAATATCTCACCGGCTTCTATGTCGCGCTGTCATTCGGCGGCATGGTGGGTGGCCTGTTCGCCGGCCTCGTCGCGCCTTTCACTTTCTCCTGGATCGCCGAATATCCGATCCTGATCGCGCTGGCCGCGCTATGCCGGCCATCGGCAGGCGAGCGGCTTGCTCCCGTCATGAAGTGGTACTGGCTCGTGCTCGCCGCGCTCGCGATCGCGCTGGTGGCGCCGTCCTATTCGACCGGCCAAATCCCAGAGCAGGTCACGACCTGGTTCGAGGATTACCGCGTCTGGATCGCCGGCGCCGTCGGCCTGCTCGCAGCGCTTCTGGCGCTCGCGCTCAATGCCAACCGCTGGAAGATCTTTGCAACGTTCGTGCTCGCGCTGGCGCTGACCCGCGTCTATCCGGCGGATGAAGGCCGCGTCGAGACCGTGCGCAGCTTCTTCGGCGTGCACAAGATCGTTGTGACGCCCGGCGGCTATTTCCACGTGCTGATGCACGGCACCACGATCCACGGCGCCGAGCGCTTCCTCAACAATGACGGCACGCCTGTCGCGGGGCGGCCCGAGCCGATCACCTACTACCACCGGGATGGCGGCATCGGTCAGGCCATCGCCGCGATACGCGAGCGTAAGGGCGCGCCGCTGAGGGTTGCCGCCATCGGCGTCGGCTCCGGCACGCTCGTCTGCGCCGCCGAGCCCGGCGAAAGCTGGAAGTTCTTCGAGATCGATCAGACCATGGTCGATACCGCGAGCGATCCCAAATATTTCCGCTACATCTCGAGCTGCGCGCCCGATTTCAAGCCGGTGATCGGCGATGCGCGGCTGACCTTTGCCAAGGAGCCGGACGGCATCTACGACCTCATCATCGTCGATGCCTACTCCTCGGACGCGATCCCGATCCATCTTGCGACCGAAGAAGCGATGAAGATCTACAAGGACAAGCTCGCTCCGCACGGCGCGGTCGTGATGCACATCTCCAACCGCCATCTCGACCTCGAGCCGGTCGTGGTCGGGATTGCCGATGCCAACGATCTCAAGAGCTGGGTCTACAACGAGGACTCGGGGCGGGACGCCGACTACATCTTCTCGACCGACGTCGTCGTCTCCGCGCGCGAGGAAGCCGATGTCGGCAAGCTCGCTTCCTCCAAGCAATGGGAGGAGACCGAGGCCGACGACAAGGTGCGGGTCTGGACCGACGACTACTCCAACATCATCGGCGCGCTGTATCGGCGTCTGCGGGACGGGGAGTAGATGAAAGTCCGTAGCCCGGATGAAGCGCAGCGTAATCCGGGTCATATCGTTGGACCGATGGCGGCCCCGGATTTCGCTGCGCTTCATCCGGGCTACAGGTGCGACGCGAGTGGAGAAACTTACGGACTGACCGGCGTGCCCGCGGGCAGGACGATGCCTTTTTCGCCGGCGACTCGCCGCAGCAGGTCGGGGCGATCGGAGATGATGCCGTCGACACCGATCTCGATCATCCGAGCCATGTCGTCCGCTTTGTTGACGGTCCAGACCACGACGCGCAGGCCGAGCTCGTGGGCTTCCGTGACCAGCGCCGCAGTCACGTCACCGAAATAGGGCGACCAGACCGCGCCGCCGGCCGCCTTGATCGTGCGCGGCAGCGAGCCGCCGCGATCGGCTGGATTGAAGCCCGCCGTCCAGTCGGTGGCGCGGTCGAGTGCGTTGGTCGGCGTCGAGCCGCGCTGCAGCGTCAGGTAGACCGTCGGAATTTTCGGCGCCTGCTGCTGGACCAAAAGCAGCGTCCGCCAGTCGAAGGACTGGATCATGACGCGGCCCGAAAATCCCGCGGCGTCGATGACGCCGAGGAGCCGCGTGACAAAGGCTCGCGGATCCGGCGACTCGTCCGGATGGGTCGGATCGATCTTGGTCTCGATGTTGAAGCGCACGCGCGTGTTGCCGGATTTTTCCGCCAGCGCGAACACCTCCTTCAGCGTCGGAATCCGCGTCCCCTGCACGGCGCGCTGCTCGGGGAACTGCTTGGCGTAGGCGCTGTCGGGGCGGATCTGGCCGACGTCATATGTCTTGACCTCGTCGAGCCGCAGCTTGACGAACGGCGTACCGGGCGCGGCGACATAGCCGCCTGCGGCATCGCGCGCGAGATCCGGATTGAGGCCGCGCTCATGCGACACGACGACCTCGCCGTCCGCGGTGACGCCGACGTCGAGCTCCAGCGTGTCGACGCCCATCGACAGAGCGTTGGCGAAGGCGGGCAAGGTGTTTTCCGGCAGCAGCGCGCGCCCGCCGCGATGCGCTTCGAGATCGAAGGTCGGATCGAGTGCCATGGCCCGTCCAGCGATGAGAACACAAAAGGCCGTCAGGATCGTCACAGCAGGGGATGGCATCGGGGCACGCAGGGCAAGAGGGAAACGGAACATTTGAACCGCTTTTCGGCGGCTTTGGCCAGTCTACAGGCATTCGCGCCTGTTGGCTCGCCCGAGTACTGATCGGAGACCGTGGTGGCCCGGCGTCCTGGCACGCTGTCGACAGCAGCGGTTGCGGCCTTTACTCTTGAGGCCATTGTCATTTGATGCGTGTGACGGGGGCCTCGATATGCGCCACGCTCGCGTCTTCGCCGCCCTCATGCTGGCGGCCTCGTTGTTCGGAGCCCCGGCTTTCGCGCAGCGCGGCAACGATTTTGATGCGCTCCAGGCGCGGATGGGCGCGAGCATCCAGGCCGGCCGCATGGCCGAGGCCCTGGCGGCCGCCGAGAAACTCGAGGTGCTTGTTCGCCGGCGGCAGGGCACCGACAACATGAACTATGCCGGGGTGCTGCACAATCAGGGCCTGTGCCTGCACAATCTCGGACGCTACGGCGAGGCCGTCGACAAGCTGAATGCGGCGCTCGCAATCAAGCTGCGCAACACCGACGTTGCCTCGACGCTGCGCACCTCGAACATCCTGATCAGCTCCCTCGGCATGCTCGACCGACGCACTGAGGCGGCGGCGGTTGCCGAACGCGCGCTGGCGCTCGGCACATCCGCCTTCGGCGCGAACGACGTCAGGCTCGCAAGCACCCTTGCCGCCCTCGGCGGGCTCGCGCGCGACAAGGAGAATTTTGGCGAGGCTGCCCGCTATTTCGAGACTGCGCTCGCGAGCTGGCAAAATACCCCGAATGCGCCGCCGCATGAGATTGCCACGGCGATGGACGACCTCGGCGACGTCTATGGCCTGCTCGGACGCTTCGACGAGGGCGAGCGGCTTTTGAAGCAAGCGCTGGACCTGCTCGACAGCGCCTATGGCCGGGGTGCCGAGGCGACCCCCAACTACGAGAAGACACTCAACGATCTCGGTAACCTCTATCAGGCCGTCGGCCGCTTTGCCGATGCCGAGGCGATCTTCCGGCGTGCACTCGCCGTTGGCCGCGCGCGCCGTGGCGAGGATCATCCGCTCGTTACGGGGACGACGGGCAATCTGGCAATCGTGCTGGAGCGGCAATCGCGCTTTGCGGAAGCGGAGAAGCTCTATCAGCAGATGCTTCAGGCCTATGAGAAGCAATACGGCCCCAACCACCCGATCACGGCGATTGCGCTCGTCAACCTCGCCAACAACTATGTCGATCAGCGAAAGGTCGAGGCTGCGGTGGGCTTGCAAGAGCGCGCGCTTGCGATCGACGAGAAGGCGTTCGGCGCCGAAAGTGCCGATGTCGGGCGCATCCTAACCAATCTCGCCAACAGCTATCGCAGCCTCGGCCGCGCCGAACAGGCGATCCCGCTCTACCAGCGCTCCCTGCTGCTGATGGAGCGGAAGTTCGGCCAGGGCGCCGCCCAGACCGCCGTCGCGGCGAACTCGCTCGGCCAGGCCTTGATGGAGGCCGGGCGCGCCGACGAGGCCAGGCCATATCTCGGCCGAGCGCTCGAGATCGACGAGCGCCTGCTGGGCAATACGCATCCGCAGCTCATCGGCGATCTCCGCAGCATCGCGGTGCTCGATCTCGGGACCGGTCAGCTCACTGAAGCACGCAACGAGCTGCGCCGCGCGCTCGCCATCGCACAGGAGAGGCTCGGCGCGAACCATCAGGACACCATCGCCACGATGGTCAATCTCGCCGATATCGACGCACGCGAAGGCAAATGGGCCGATGCGCTCGCAATGCTGCGGCGGGCTTCGGCAGCGTTGAACGCTCAGCGCAATGCGCAGTTCACCCGCTTCACCGAGATCGACCCGGCGTTGATCGAGGCAATCTGGCGCGTTTCGGACGGCACGCCCGACGATGCGGCGAGGGATGAGGCGTTTGGCGCGGCGCAGCGGGCTCATGAGACCAAGGCGGGCGCGGCCCTGTCGCAGATGGCGGCCCGGTTCGGCGCCGGCAATGACGCGATCGCAGTGCTGGTGCGGCGGCAGCAGGATTTGAAGGTCATGCTCGACACGCTCGATAAACGCGTCACGACCGAGCTCGGCCAACCCGACGGCAAGCGCAACGACGCGCTGATCGGCAGCCTGCGCGCAGAGTTCGCGCGAACGCAAAAATCCTATGACGACGTCTCGGCACAGCTCGACAAGGGCTTTCCGGCCTACGCCGAACTGTCGAACCCCCAGCCGCTGCCGGTCACGCAGGCGCAGGCCCTCTTGAGACCAGATGAAGCGCTGGTTTCTTTTCTGTCGCTGAGCAAGACAACCTACGTCTTTGCCGTCACGCGCGAGACGAGCGCGCTGCGCCAGGTCGCGCTCGATAGCAAGGCGATCGGCGACCGCGTCGCGCATCTTCGGCTCGGACTTGCCAATTCCGAGACACCGCAGACTTCGTTCGATCTCGATGCATCCTTCGAACTCTACACCGCGCTGCTTGGTCCGGTCATGGCGGACATCTCAGGCAAGCCGAAACTGCTGGTGGTTCCCGCGGGCGCGTTGACCAGCCTGCCGTTCCACGTGCTGGTGACGAAGAAACCTGATTCCGCGCAGGGCAAGGATGATCGCTACCGGCAAGCGGCCTGGCTGCTCAATGAGCGCGCGATCACCGTGCTGCCCTCGGTGGCCAGCCTGCGCGCGCTGCGCAGCTTTGCGAAGGACTCGCGCGCGTCGAGACCGTTCGTCGGATTCGGCGATCCCGTGTTCCAGCGTGCTGCCGGCGAAAAGCGCGTGAGCGCCGGACGCAATGTGCAGCCCTACCAGAGCTACTATGATGGCACGAGCGTCGATCTGGAGCGGCTGCGCACGGGCTTGCCGGCGCTGCCTGAAACTGCGGGCGAATTGCAGGCGGTGGCGCGCGCGCTCGGCGCCTCGCCGCAGGACGATGTCAAGCTCGGCCCGGCCGCGACCGTCACCAATGTCAGCGCGATGCCGCTCGATCAGTATCGCGTCGTCGATTTCGCGACCCACGGCCTCGTGGCCGGCGAGGTCAACGGTCTCACTGAGCCCGCCCTCGTCTTGACCTTGCCGGACAGGCCGACAAGCGAGGACGACGGCCTGCTCACCGCGAGCCGTATCGCAAGGCTCAAGCTCGATGCCGACTGGGCAGTGCTCTCGGCATGCAACACGGCGGCTGGCGACAGGCCCGGCGCCGAAGGCCTGTCGGGCCTTGCGCGCGCATTCTTCTACGCCGGTGCCCGCGCGCTGCTGGTGTCGCACTGGCCGGTCGATTCCGAGGCGGCCGTGCGGCTGACGACCGGCGCCTTCTCCGAGCTCGCCTCGCACCCCGGCATCGGACGCGCCGAGGCGCTGCGACGGTCCATGCGCGCGCTGATCGCCGACCGCGCCTCGCCGCGCAATGCCGATCCTGCCGTCTGGGCGCCGTTCGTGCTGGTAGGCGAAGGAGGTTAGCGCGTTCAGATAGCCGGCCGCTTCAGCCGTCAGTTCTGGTAATTATAGTAGGTGCGGGGCTGATAGTACTGGCGGGGCTGCTGCTGATAGTAAGAGCCCTGCTGGCCGTAGCTCGGATCGTAAGTCTGGTACTGCTGCTGCGGCTGATAGACCTGAGCATCATAGACTTGGCGCGTGCCGCGCGGCGCCGGATAGCGTGCGCCGGTGTCGCTACCATCGGCCGGATAGATATAGCCGTTGTCCTGCGGCACTATGCGGCGGCCGGGCTGCACCTGCGGCGTCAGGTCGACGGGTTCGCCGGCCGCGCTGTACTGGTCGCCGTACGGCTGCGCCGCACGCGCCACGGCGTTGGTGCCGCGGCCACGCGGATTGCGCATCAAGGCTACCTGCGCCGAGCCGGTCAGCGTAACCGTGGTGTTGAGCACGCCTTGCTCCTGAACCAGCGCGTAGAGCGTCGAGGCGTTCTCGCGCGACAGCCGCACGCAGCCATGGGACGCCGGCGTGCCGAGCCGGCCGACCGAGTCGGTGCCGTGGATCGCATGCCCGATCTTGGTGAAGAAGATCGAGTGCGGCATCGGCGCGTCGTCGAATTCCTTGGAGTAGTGGTCCTCCTCCATGCGGAAGGCGCGGAAGCTGCCGCTCGGCGTCTCGCGGGAGGGGATCCCGGTGGACACGGGCCAGTGATAGCGCGCGACGCCATCGACCGCGACGATCATCCGCTGATTGTCCTTGTCGATGGTGATGTCGACCTTGGCCTGCGCGGCACCCGCGCTGAAAAACATCAATGAGACGATTGCAACAAATAAGGTACGCATTTTACTTCCGGCCTCCGGCCTGTTCGCGCAAGCGCCGCGGCTCTCCGTCCCCCGCATGTACTATGCCCGCAATCAGGTTTCGGTTCCAGTGGCCTGCCCAGCGATCGTTAACGTGGCGCCGGGCGTAAGCAAGGCTGCATCATCACGAATCGTGCTGACATTTTCGCGAGCGGGGCGCATCGCCAATTCGTCACGGATGCGCAACCATTTGGCCGCCGCGGCGTTTCAGACTGCCTGCCTTCACCGGTCAACTCGCCGGTCCATCCACTGGGATATCAAGATGAACAAAGCTCGCTTCACCGCGGCCGCGTTGCCGGCCGGTTTGCCATTCCGCCTGCTTTTCGCCGCAAGCCTCCTGCTTGCGCTCATGGCGCTGCCGCAGCCCGGACACACCCAGGGCATCGTGCGCGGCGCGCAGGAAGGTGCCTATGAAGGCAACCGCGTCGCCGGGCCGGTCGGCGGCGTGGTCGGAGGCGCTGTCGGGGCCGGTGTTGGCGGCGCCGTGGGCGCGGTCGAGGGCGTGTTCGGCATTCCCCATCACGGCTGGCGCCATCGCTGCCGCGGTTATTATGACGGCTACCACCACTTCCATTGCTACAGGTGACGCGGTTCTGTAGCCCGGATGGAGCGAAGCGCAATCCGGGTCGCTCGCTCGTGCATCGAGGCGACACGGGTCCCGGATTTCGCCGCGCTCCATCCGGACTACGCGACTTCGCCTCAATTCTTCAGCCGATAGCCGGTGCGGAAGATCCAGCCGATCATGACGAGGCAGATCACCAGGAAGGCGGTAGTCATGCCGATGCTCAAGGCGACGCTGACATCGGCGATCTCGTAAAAGCTCCAGCGGAAGCCGGAGATCAGATAGACCACCGGATTGAGCAGCGCGACCGTGCGCCAGCCTGACGGCAGCATGTTGATGGAGTAGAAGCTGCCGCCGAGGAAGGTGAGCGGCGTCACCACCAGCATCGGGATCATCTGGAGCTTCTCGAAGCCGTCGGCCCAGATGCCGATGATGAAGCCGAACAGGCTGAAGGTCACTGCGGTCAGCACAAGGAAAGTCAGCATCCAGATCGGATGGTGGATATGCAGCGGAACGAAAAGCCCCGCGGTGGCCAGAATGATCAGGCCGAGGATGATCGATTTGGTCGCGGCCGCCCCGACATAGCCGAGCACGATCTCGAAGTAGGAGATCGGCGCGGACAGGATTTCGTAGATCGTGCCGACGAATTTCGGGAAATAGATGCCGAACGAGGCGTTGGCGATGCTCTGGGTCAATACCGACAGCATCACGAGGCCCGGCACGATGAAGGTGCCGTAGCTCACGCCCTCGACATGGTCGATGCGCGATCCGATCGCGGCGCCGAACACCACGAAATAGAGCGAGGTTGAAACCACCGGCGAGACGATGCTTTGCAGCAGCGTGCGCCAGGTGCGCGCCATTTCGAACAGGTAGATGGCGCGAACGGCGTGCAAATTCATGACGTCCTCACGAGGTCGACGAAGATATCCTCGAGCGACGATTGCGTCGTGTCGAGGTCGGAGAAGCGGATGCCGGCACTACGGAGGTCGCCGAGCAGGCTGGTGATGCCGGTGCGCTCGCCCTTGGTGTCGTAGTCGTAGACCAGTCTCGTCCCCTCTTCGCAAAGCTCGAGCTCGTAGGGCGCCAGGCTCTCCGGCAGCGCGTCGAGCTTGCCCTGCAAATGCACCGTGAGCCGCTTCTTGCCGAGCTTCTGCATCAAGGTAGCCTTGTCCTCGACCAGCACGATCTCGCCCTTGTTGATGACGCCGATACGGTCGGCCATCTCCTCGGCTTCCTCGATGTAGTGGGTAGTGAGGATGATGGTGACGCCGGATTGCTGAAGGGTGCGCACTACCTCCCACATGCCCTTGCGCAGCTCGACGTCGACGCCAGCGGTAGGCTCGTCCAGGAACAGGATCTGCGGCTCGTGCGACAGCGCCTTGGCGATCATCACGCGACGCTTCATGCCGCCGGAAAGCGTGATGATCTTGTTGTCCTTCTTGTCCCACAGCGAGAGGTCCTTCAGCACCTTCTCGATATGGGCGGGGTTCTTCGGCTTGCCGAACAGGCCGCGGGAAAAGCTCACCGTTGCCCACACGCTCTCGAATGCGTCGGTGTGCAGCTCCTGCGGCACCAGCCCGATCAGCGAGCGCGCCTTGCGCCAGGAGCTGATGATGTCCTCGCCACCGACCATGACCTTGCCTTCGCTCGGATTGGCGATGCCGCAGATGATCGAGATCAGCGTGGTCTTGCCGGCGCCGTTGGGCCCGAGCAGCGCAAAGATTTCGCCGTGCTTGATGTCGAGATTGACGTTTTTCAGCGCCTTGAAGCCGGACCCATAGGTCTTCGACAGGTTGGCGACGGAGATGATGGAGGACATGATGGCCGGAGGCTGGGAAAGGGAGGCTGGAACCTGCCCGATCAAGGGCTGTCCAGCGGAGCCCTGAAATAGGAACGCGATCTCCCCCTCGCAATCACCCGGAGAAAAATGGTCTCAAAACAGGCTCTTAGGTGGTGGGTTCCGGGCGACTGTTGCAGCAGGGACACGCGCGGTGGCCAAAGATTGCCGTTCACGCGCCTCTTTGTTGCGTGTGCGAGCAGGGGGAGGCTACGATTCCCGGCAATCGCAAAGCGAATGTTCCCAGGGAAGATCAATGAGACCAGACGGTCGTAGCGCAGCCGGCACAAGCCACCTGTCGGCACTCAAGGCGTGGGCGTTATGCCTGTGCCTGGTGACGGCACTCGCCATCAGCCCGCGGCCCGCGACGGCCGCTCCGACGGCGCCGAGTCCGGCGGCCGCGACCACGCATGTCTATCTGCTGCGCGGCGTGCTCAACATCTTCTCGCTCGGGCTCGATACCATCGGCTCGCGCCTCGAGGCGCAGGGCATCCCCGTGACGGTTGCGAACTTCGTCTCCTGGTCCTCGCTCGCCGATGAAGCCGCCGCCGCCTACAGGGCCGGTCAGCTGAAGACCATCATCCTGGTCGGGCATTCCTCGGGTGCGACCGCGCTGCCCGATATGATCGCCAAGCTCAATCATCTCGGCGTGCCCGTGAAGCTCGCAATCGGGCTCGATTCGGTCTTCAAGACCAGGCTCTCGACCGGTGCCGAGCGGTACATCAACCTCTATATCGGCGACGGTCCCGGCGAGCCGGTGCGCGCAGCCGATGGCCTTCGCGGCAAGCTCGACAATGTCGACGTGCGAGGCACCGGCGCCGGCCACATCACGATCGACAAGAACGAGTACATACAGCGCCGCGTGATTGCCGAGATCGATGCCGTGGTGATGCGCTCGCGCGCGCCAGCGGCCCCGCAGGCCGAGCCGCGTGCGGCGAGGCCTGTCGCGCGTTCGGCAGCGGCAACGACGCCGTCGCGGAACTAGGCGAGCCCTGCCGCGCGTTGTCTTGATGTCCTCGGCACTAAAGCGCAATGAGATTGGGATGAATCGTCATCGCGCTTTAGGTTTTTGTTTGAGCATGATCTTTTCGGAAAACCGCTTCACACTTTTCCGGATCATGCTCTAGCCGAGGATCTCGGTGATGAGCGATGCCGCCTTGATCCCCGTGCCCGTGATGACGACGACGGTGCGCTCATTCGAGCGAATGGCGCCGCGCCGGGTAAGCTCGTCGAGCGCGGCGGCGGCGCTTGCCGATGTCGGCTCGGGAAACAGGCCCGTGCCCGCGAGCTTCTTCAGCCCCGCGATGATGCCCTCTTCGGGAATGGCCACCGTGTCGCCGCCCGTTTCCTTCAGTGCCGCCACCATCTGACGCAGGCGCAGCGGGCTCTTGATCGCGGTGCCCTCGGCGATGGTCTTGCGGACCTCGCGCGCCACCGGCGTGTCGACGCCGGCCGTGAAGCTCGCATCGAGTGGCGAGCAGTTCAGCGGCTGCGCGGAGAACAGTTTTGGCATCCGCGCGATCTGCCCTGCCGCGAGCAGCTCCTTGAAGCCGAGATAGCAGCCGAGCAGGCTGCTGCCGGCACCGACGGGAACTACGACGTTGTCGGGGGCCAAGTAGCCGAAATCCTCCCACATCTCGTAGGCGAGGGATTTGGTGCCTTCGAGGAAGAAGGGCTGCCAGTTGTGGCTCGAATAGAAGATGTTGCTGGACTGGCGGATCGCTTCCGCCTCCGACTCCTCGCGCGGCCCTTCCACGAGTTGGATGTCCGCTCCATAAGCGCGCACCTGCGCGATCTTCATCGGAGACGTGGACGCGGGCGCCAGGATCTTGATCTTCATTCCGCCAGCCGCGCCATAGGCGGCGACCGATGCGCCGCCATTGCCTGAGCTGTCCTCGAGCACTGCATTGACGCCGAGCTGGCGGATGAAAGACAGCATCACCGTGGTGCCGCGATCCTTGAAGCTGGCCGTCGGGTTGAACCATTCGAGCTTGAAGTAGGGCCTCAACTCGCCCCACTCCCTCTGGACGAGGGGCGTGCAGCCCTCGCCCATGGAGATCGGGCTTGCGATATCGACCGGTAGCGCGGCGCGATAGCGCCACAGTGAGCGCACGCCGCGATCGACCTCGTCGCGCGAGATGCCGCGCAGCGGCGTCACCATCAGCGGCTTGCGATCGTCGGAGCACCAGCGCGGCTGGTCCAGCGGATAGAGCGTGCCGCTGATCGGTTCGATGTAGGATGGCATCGTCATGGGGCGGATCTCGGGCACGAGCTTTCGAGGCCGATCACGCCGCCTGATGATCAGGCGAGAGAGAAAGTGGCGGCCCGATTGAACGATTCTAAGTGCCGAAACGGAATATCGATGTCAATTCCGGCGTTCCCAAGTTCGCGGGACGCTGCGACTGGACGCGTTCGGAAGGCGAGGCTCACGTGATCCGGAGATCTGTTGCCGCTGCTGTGCTGATGGCTGCGTTGCTCTGTCCGTCGTCCGGCGTTGCCGGCGTCAAGGTCCGCTTCATCAATCCCGAGCGGTACACCGACGCGGATGCCTACGGTGGTGGGTCGCGCGAGGCCACGCTGGCCGAGTTTGCCGCCTATCTCGAAACCCTGGGCAGGCGGCTTCTCGCACCGGGGCAGAATCTGAGCATCGATGTTTTGGATATCGACCTCGCCGGGCAGGACGAGCCGCGGGGGCGTGGCACGGAGGTGAGGGTGATGCGCGACGTCACGCCGCCGCGCATCAAGCTGCGCTACACGCTGAGCGGAGGCAGGCGCACGAGGAGCGGCGAGGACGATCTGAGCGACATGAACTATCTGATGAACTCCTCCGGTCGCCTGGGTGGCCGCTACGGCTACGAGAAGGCGCTTCTGGATGACTGGTTCAGGCGTATCGCCGGTTCGCGATAAGTGAGCGACAGGCGTTGGCGTGCAATTGGGCAGGCTTTGCGCCCCAAATTCTGCCAAATCGGTGGTCAGTAAGGCCGGAATAGGGAAGGCGCCCGCCTTCCCGCGGTGGGGTTGCAGGACGAATGGTTGTTTTGAGGCGAGTGGTCCTGCTGGCGATCGGAGTGCTGCTCGCCGTCTCGACGGCCGTGGCGGCCGCTCCGCCGGCAAAGCCCAAGAAGGCGGCCGCGATCGTGGCACTGCCGTCACTGCCGCAACCGCCCCCGCTGCCCGCCGAGGCCGAACCTGGGCCGTCCCCGCGCGTCTATCTCTTCCGCGGCGCGCTCGGGCCGATCTTCTCGACCGGCATGGATCGGCTCGCGGAGCGGCTCACGGAAGCCGGCTTCAAGGCCGACGTCTACGAATTCACGATCTGCCGGCTGGTCGCCCAGCGCGCGATCTCCGCCTACCGCGAGCAGCCTGCGCCGATCGTGCTGATGGGGCATTCCATGGGCGGGCTGTGCTCGATCATTTTCGCCGAGATGCTCGCCGAGGAGAAGATCCCGGTCAGCCTGGTCATCACCATCGATCCCGCGCATGCGACCGGAAACGTGCCGCTCAATGTCGAGCGCTTCATCAACATCTACCTGTCCGACAGCGTGCTTGGCGGCGGCGACGTGGTCGCGGAGCCCGGCTATCGCGGCCATTATGCGAGCTTCGACCTGAAGGAGAACAAGCGCGTCACGCACATCAACATCGAGAAGTCTGAAGACATCCACCGCCAGATCGTCGACATGGTCGCGCAATTGCCGCGCGTGCCCGCGCAGGCGCAGGGCGATCCCGTGCCGCTGCGCTATCTCGTTCCCGGCGACACGCTGGTGGAATTGTGGGACTCGGGCGTGAAGCTTCCAATGCGTGCCGGCGACACGCTCGAGCGCATCGCCGCGCAATATCACGTTCCGGTGTGGTCGCTCGCGCAGGCCAACGGGTTGTCTGAAAGCACGCCGCTTGCCGCCGCTCAGGACGTCATCATCCCGCGCCATCTGCTGCCCGCCATGCCGGAGCAGGCGGCCGCCACTCCGCCCAAGTCGGTCGCCAAGTCGGTCGCTAAGTCGGTACGCTGACGTTCGCGAGGCGCGTTCGTGATTTAGGATGCGAGTTGAGGCAACGCGCTGCATCCAGACTGCCGCAGCGCTCGTAATGACGACATTGAAGCCGTTGTGAGCAACGCCTCAGCCCGTGCTCATTGCCGAGGTGATAGGAACGGAATGATCATCGGGACGCGGCGGCAATAGGCGCCGTAGGCGTCTTCGCCGAGTTCCTTCGACAGGAAGACTTCTTCCATTCGGCCCTTCTGCCACATGCCGAGCGAGATCAGGATGGCGCCGAGGATCGCCGTCACCGTGCCGACCGCGATGCCGGTCGCGAGCATGCCGGCGATCAGGCCAGTGTAGATCGGATGACGCACGATGCCATACGGGCCGGTGTCGATGACGCGATGATCTTCCTTGTGGGTAATGGTGTTCGACCAGAACTTGCCGAGATGAAGGCGTCCCCACCAGGTAAAGGAGATACCGGCGAGCACGACGAGCGCTGCGACGTAGACGCCGGTCTCGCCGAACACCCACAGCGGCTTCTCGTTCAGCACTTCGGCGGTCCACGGGGTGAACAGGATGCCGCCGATCAGGATCGGCAGGCGATAGCGTTGCGAGTCCAGCGTCATCACCTGCTTCTTGGTGCGGCCCTGCCAGAACGAGGCTCCAACCCAGCTTGCAAGCCAGGCGAGCCAGATCAGCGCCAGGATTTTGGTCGGCCAGGTCGTGGTCCAGCCACCCCAGGCGAAAGAGAGAAGCTTGCTGAAATCAAAAGACATGCGGAAAGGTTCTTGCTTTTGGGCTTGGGCTCAGCTCGCGCGGGAGCTGAGCGCGTGGTGCTCGATGCCGGCCGGCGTTTGCAGGCTGCCGCGTGCGAGCAGATGGGTGATGGTTTCGCGCAGCACCGGTTCGACCGGGCGGGGTGCATAGCCGAGTTCGGTGCGCGCCTTGTCGATCGAGAGGTCGCTGGCGGCAAGTGCGATGCGCACGCCCTCGGCCGTGCCGTTGGGCGGCCGGTGCGTGACGTGGTCGGAGATGTATTCGAGCATGATCGCCGAAAGCTCGGCAAGCTTGCCGGGTACTGCGATGGGGTACTGCTTGCGGCCGCTGATCACCGACATCATGCGCAGGATCTGTCCGAGCCGGACGCAGTCACCGCCGAGAATATAGCGCTGGCCGATGCGGCCGCGCTCCATCGCGAGCAGGAGGCCCATGGCGACGTCGCGCACATCGACGAGGTTGACGAGGAAGTTGACGTGCGGCTGCACCTTCTTTTGCAGGAAGTACCACAGCATCGCGGTCGGCGGCGTGAGATCGTGATCGACCGGGCCGATCGGCATGGTCGGTGTGCCGATGACGAGCGGAAAGCCCGCCGCCGCGGCCTTTGCCGCGCAATGTTCGGCGAGCGACTTCGATCGCGTATAGGCGCCCGGCATCGCGTCGGCCGGCTGCAGCGCCTCCTCTGCGGGAACTCCGCTGAGCTGCGAGTAGGGGAACAGGATCGATTCCGTCGAGCAGTGCAGGAACCGCGACACGCCGTGCAGTTGCGCGGCCGTCAGCACGACCTCGGTGCCGCGGCAATTGACCTCGTGGAAATCCTGCTTGTTGGCGACCCACATGCCGGGCAGGCCGGCGAGGTGATAGACTCGATCGACGCCCGCGAGCGCGCGATCGACGGCCTCGCCATCGAGCACCGAGCCCGCGACGTAGTCGACATCAGCGCACGGCGCGGCTGGCGACCGCACATCGAGAACGCGCACCCGCTGCCCCCTGGCGCGGAGCGCTTCTACAAGATGATGTCCGATGAAGCCGCTGCCACCGGTAACCAGTACGAGAGCCATGAAGAAGGTTGCTGCTGTTCCGCTCTGGAAACTTATCGGGTTGAAAGGGAGTTGGTCGGAAGAGGCGCGAGAATCGCGGCAAGGTCACGACGAAAACCCAACGCAATGAATAATTTCGCCATTACGAACATCGGTCCAAGCAGAAGATGAGACGGAAAGGTGAACAACGAGGCCTCGCGCCCCTCAAATACCTTGTGGCCGATGGCCTGCGCGGCGAAGCCGAGCGCGACCAGCGTGGCGAAAATCGCCCACATCGTCACGGTGCTGACTTGCGCTGCAATGGTCGTCGCGATTGAAAACAGCACGATCGATACCGCCAGAATGCCGGCCCCGAGCGCTACATCCAGCAGCAGCCAATAGATGAGGACCGGCAAAGCCAGAATCAGCGCAAGACTGAACTCGAATCCGAACAGCGGGACGTTCACCAGCGTCAGTGGCATTACCGCGCCCGTGAACAGCAAAAGGATACCAATGACATGCATCGCCGTGTTCCGGGGATCGCGATGGTACTCGACATAAACGGCAAGTTGGCGTTGAAAAAAGCCACCCATCTTGGTCTCACTGAGGATGCTGGTCGGAGGAAGCGACAAGCCTATAGCATCTGCTCGTCCCCCGCACAAACCGGCGCATTTGTCGCGCAGAGCAGGTATTCGAGGCGGTGTGCGCGCAAAAAACAGTCAGGGGTTCAAGGGGTTCCGAGCACCGCCGAAATGTGATCGATCAGCGTTTTCTTGCCGGCTTTTTGGCCGGCGCCGCAGGTTTGGGCGCCGCAGGTTGGGCGGCCTGCTCCTCGGGGAGTTTGGCAAGCGTCAGGATCTGCAACTGCCCGTTTGCGGCCGAGGTCGGACGTGCGCGGTCGAGGAATTGCTCCTCGCCAAGGCCGATCGACTGGATGCGCTTGGCGGAGATCTTGAACGTGTTGACGAGCACGTCGCGGATCGCGTCGGCACGGCGCTGGCTCAGGATCGCATTGGCTTCGCGCGTCTTCGAATTGGATTCGACATGGCCCACGATCAAGAAAGTGTAGGGCAGCAGCGACGCATGAACCATCGCATCCGCGGTGCGGCCCACCGTCTGGTAGGACGAAGGCTGGATGATCGGCGTGTCGTCGTCGAACTGGATCGTCGTGTTGAAAGCCGGAAGGCTCGCAAGGTCAGGCGCGATGAGTGGGCGATTCACCGGGCCCGGATCGTTCTTGATCCGCGTCCTCGCCCGCTCCATCACCTGCTGCTTCAGCGCCGCGAGGTCGAGATCGGGCGCCTGCTCGAAATGATTGAGCTTGGCGACGATGTCGTCGCGCGTCGGCGGCGCCGTCTGCGCGCCCACGGGTCCTGTCGCGAGCGCCAGGGCGAGCGCGAGTCCGAGGCCGATCGATTGCAGGGTGAGCCCGGCGGCGCGCATCAGCGATACCCCGCGTCGTCGACCGCCTTCAGGCAGTTGTTGCTGATGCCCTTGGGTGTCGAGATCAGGCAGGGGATCGACTTGCTGGTCTCCTTGGTCGAGCCGCCACACACCTTGACGATTTCGCGCTGGCAGGCGTTCGCCACGGTCACGCGCGCGGCGACCCGCTTCTGGATCGCGTCGAAGGCCGCGAGGTAACCGGTCTGGCACTGCGGTGACAGCACGTCGCGGTTGCGCGACAAGCATTCCTTCAGCCGCGTCGAATCCGGGTTCACGCCGCGGCAATTGGCCACGATCTCCGCACCGCAGCTCTTGGCCAGCATGCCGATGGCATCGCCAAAGCTCATCGTTTCGGCTGCCGCCAGCGACGGCATGCCACATGCAAGTACGGCGAGTGTGATGAAGCCCCGGGCCATGGCCGCATCTGATACGGGGAAGTTCGCCATGGTCAAGGGGCGTGGAGCAAGGAAAGCCGGCGGCGTAACGTCGCCGCAACAGGGGCGGCCTCACGCCCGCTGCACAAAACTGTCCACGACCTTCTTCTCGCCGGCCTTGTCGAAGGCGATGGTCAGCTTGTTGCCGTCGATCTTGGCGACACGGCCGTAGCCGAATTTCTGGTGGAAGACGCGGTCGCCAATCGAGAATTCGGACGTCGTGCCGGTCGATTTTGCCACCAGCTCGCCTTCGATCGTCATCGGGCCGCGCCGGCGTGATGAAAAACTGCCGCCGAAATCGGGCGCGGAGGAAAACGACGAGGGCTCTTCCTCGAGGCCGCCGCGGCCGCCGCCGTTGCGGCCACCCTGGCCACGGTTGCGATTGGCCTGGGCGCGCTGCCAGCCCGGCGTCGAATAGCTGGAGCCGAAGGCTTCCATGTCGTCGAAGCGCGAGGCGCCGTAGCCGCCGCTGCCACCCCAGGCCGAGCCGCCCTTGGATTCCGTGATCTCGACATTGGCCGCCGGCAATTCGTCGAGGAAGCGCGAGGGAATCGTGGTCGACCAGGTGCCATGGATCCGGCGGTTGGTCGCAAAATAGAGCTTTGCGCGGCGTCGGGCGCGGGTCAGGCCGACATGGCCGAGCCGGCGCTCTTCCTCGAGGCCGGCGCGGCCCTGTTCGTCCAGGGTGCGCTGGCTCGGGAACAGGCCTTCCTCCCAGCCCGGCAGGAACACATTGTCGAATTCGAGCCCCTTGGCCGAATGCAGCGTCATCAGCGACACCGCATCTTCCTCGGCGCCGCCGTCGCGATCCATCACCAGCGAGATGTGCTCGAGGAACCCTTGCAGGTTCTCGAACTCTTCCATCGAGCGCACCAGCTCCTTGAGGTTTTCGAGCCGGCCCGCGGCGTCCGCAGAGCGGTCCTTCTGCCACATCTCGGTATAGCCGCTCTCGTCGAGCACGATCTGGGCGAGATCGGTATGCGAAGTGACCTCGCGCTGGGCGCGCCAGCGATCGAATTGCGTGACGAGATCGCGCAAGGAGCCGCGCGCCTTCGGCTTCAACTCGTCGGTCTCGACCACGGCGCGCGCCGCCTCGAACAGCGGAATGCGGCGCTTGCGGGCATGATCGTGCAGCATCTGCACGGTGGCGTCGCCAAGCCCGCGCTTGGGCGTGTTGACGATGCGCTCGAAGGCGAGATCGTCGGCGGGCGAGTTGATGACGCGCAAATAGGCGAGCGCGTCGCGGATTTCGGCGCGCTCATAGAAGCGCGGGCCGCCGATCACGCGATAGGGCAGGCCGAGCGTGACGAAACGATCTTCGAACTCGCGCATCTGGTAGGACGCGCGGACCAGGATCGCGATCTCGTTGAGCCGTTCGCCCTGGCGCTGGAGCTGCTCGATCTCCTCGCCGATGCCGCGCGCTTCCTCTTCCGAATCCCAGGCACCGGTGACCGTCACCTTCTCGCCATCCTCGTCTTCGGTGCGCAGCGTCTTGCCGAGCCGGCCTTCATTATGCGCGATCAGATGCGAGGCGGCGGCGAGGATGTGGCCGGTCGAGCGATAGTTGCGTTCGAGCCGGATGACCTTGGCGCCGGGAAAATCGTGCTCGAAGCGCAGGATGTTGTCGACCTCCGCGCCGCGCCAGCCATAGATCGACTGGTCGTCGTCGCCGACGCAGCAGATGTTCTTGACGTGGGCCGCAGGAGCAACCGTCATTCCAGGGCGATGCGCAGCATCGAACTCCGGTGCGCAATTGCGCACCTGAGAATCTCGATCCGTGAACTCATCAGGAGATTCCGGGTTCGCGTCTTCGACGCGCCCCGGAATGACGACCTTGGTTGCTGACGGTGCCTGTGACAACAGCCGCAGCCACAGATACTGCGCGACGTTGGTGTCCTGATATTCGTCGACGAGGATGTATTTGAAGCGCTGCTGGTACTGCCGGAGGATATCCGGGTGCTCGCGGAAGATGCGGATATTCTCCAGCAGCAGGTCGCCGAAATCGGCGGCGTTCAGGATCTTCAGCCGCTCCTGGTAGCTCGCATAGAGCTTGCCGCCCTTGCCGTTGGCGAACATCGCGGCTTCGCCTGACGGCACCTGCGTCGGGCTAAGCCCGCGGTTCTTCCAGCCGTCGATCAGGCCGGCCAGCATGCGCGCCGGCCAGCGCTTGTCGTCGATGTTTTCGGCTTGCAGGAGCTGCTTCAACAGCCGCACCTGATCGTCGACATCGAGCACGGTGAAATTGGACTTGAGCTGCGCCAGCTCTGCGTGCGTCCGCAGGATCCGGCCGCCGATGGAATGGAAGGTGCCGAGCCACGGCATGCCCTCGACCGCCTGTCCCAGCATCTGGCCGAGTCGGTGCTTCATCTCGCGCGCGGCCTTGTTGGTGAAGGTTACCGACAGGATCTCGCCGGGGCGGGCGCGGCCCTGGCTCAGGATATGGGCGATACGCGTGGTGAGCACGCGCGTCTTGCCGGTGCCGGCGCCGGCCAGCACCAGCACCGGGCCGTCCAGCGTCTCCACCGCGTCGCGCTGCTCGGGATTGAGGCCGGTCAGATATTTCGGGCCCACCGAGGCGCGGGCGCGCGCGGCAATGCCGCCGGCCGCGGGCTGGTGGTCGGAAACGTGAGAGGTGATTTTGCTCGGCTCGGTCATGCGAATCAGTGGCCCCACGATGGCACCGCGGGGTGGCGGAAGGGAGCCTTCATAACAGGGATTAGCCCCTATATGGGGCGGCGGCGAGGGGTTTTCCACGTACGCCGAAGGCCGATTTGTTCCTGTCACCTCGGCGAATTTCCGCCCCGCTCAGCCCGGAACCTTCGTTTCGAGGTCGAGATTGTCTGTGCAAACGCGGCGTGGCGCGTAGCTGCGCTGACCGCAGACAAACATCGAGACAGAGGTTTTGACCATGCTTGGCTGGGTTGTGACGTTTCTGGTTATCGCACTGATCGCCGGTATCCTGGGCTTCGGTGGCATCGCCGGCGCATCGATCGAGATCGCCAAGGTCATCTTCTTCATCGCGGTCGTGCTGTTCCTGATCTCGGCCGTGGTTGGATTGGCCCGCGGCCGCACAAGGGTGTAGCGCTAGCGTTTCGAGGGCATCGTGACGTTTCTCCCGATGCCCTCGGGACGCGACACCGCGCTGTGATCCTTGACCACGGACGCGATGTTTTCGCGAATGTCGGCCGGGAAGGGGGCCACTCTTCGCAAGGCCATGTCCATGTGCAGCGACATGTTTTCCGAGGTGGCCGACAGCCAGCCCTCGGTCGCGTGACGCAGCTCCTCGAAAGTGTGCAGCCGCTTGTCGTCGGCTTCCAGCAACCACACCGAGATCTGCACGGGATCGCCGAGATGGATCTCGCGCAGATAGCGCACATGGCACTCGGCAGTGAAGGTCGAGCCGTGACGCTCCTTCATATAGGTCGGCCCGATCCCGAGCTTCAGCCAGAGCTGGTCGATCGCCCGGTCGAACATCACGTTGTAATAGGCCATGTTGAGATGGCCGTTATGGTCGATCCATTGCGGCTCGATCTGCATGATCGAGGAACGGAACGGCTCGGTCTTGTCCTCGGTCGTGGGCGCTGAAGCGGCAGTCTCCGGCATGTTTCCTTCCCTAGCTATGCGTCCGATCGCTTGACTTGACCGGGTATATGTCCTTTGCCACGCTTCTCTGTCGGGAGGAATGTCCGTGGGTATGACCATCACCAATAAGCCGCCGCGGCCCGAGCCGAAAGCCCTGGCCAGTGCGCTGGAAGCGCTTACCGTGCGCTTCGGCAATCGCTTCATCACTTCGCAGGCCGTGCGCGAGCAGCACGGTCACACCACGACATGGCTTGCCAATCAGCCGCCGGATGGCGTGGTGATGGCGCAGGAGACCAAAGACATCCAGGACGTGGTGCGGATCTGCGCCAGCAACGGCGTGCCCGTGATTGCGTTCGGCACCGGTACCTCGCTCGAGGGCCAGGTCAATGCGCCGGCCGGCGGCATCTGCATCGACCTGCGCGACATGAACAAGGTGCTCGCCGTGCATGCCGAGGACCTCGACTGCGTGATCGAGCCCGGCGTGACGCGCAAGGCGCTCAACGAGCATCTGCGCGACCAGGGCCTGTTCTTCCCGATCGATCCCGGCGCCGACGCCTCGCTCGGCGGGATGGCCTCGACGCGCGCTTCGGGAACCAATGCGGTGCGCTACGGCACCATCCGTGAGAGCGTACTGGCGCTGAAGGTCGTGCGGGGCGATGGCGAGATCATCACGACCGGCACGCGCGCGAAAAAGTCGTCGGCCGGCTACGATCTGACGCATCTCTTCATCGGCGCCGAAGGCACGCTCGGCATCATCTCGGAGCTCACCATCCGCCTGCGCGGCATCCCCGAGATGATCGCGGCCGGCGCGGTCTCCTTTGAAACGGTGCATGGCGCCTGCCAGGCGGTGATTCTCGCAATCCAGACCGGCATTCCCGTGGCGCGCATCGAACTCCTCAATGCCGCCCAGGTGAGGGCCTGCAACGCCTATTCCAAGCTGACGCTGCCCGAAACGCCGCTGCTGCTGCTCGAATTCCACGGCAGCGAGATCGAGGTTGCCGAGCAGTCCAAGGCATTCGGCGAGATCGCCAAGGACTGCGGCGGCGGTGGTTTCTCCTGGACCACCAAGCCCGAGGACCGCACCAAGCTGTGGCAGGCGCGGCACGATGCCTATTGGTCGGTGAAGGCGCTGCGGCCGGGCGCCGGCGTGGTCGCAACCGACGTTTGCGTGCCGATCTCGCGCCTTGCCGATTGCGTTACCGAGACCGAGGAGGATTTGAAGCGCCTCAACCTGCTGTCGCCGATCGTCGGCCATGTCGGTGACGGCAATTTCCACTGCTCGCTGCTCTGCGACGTCGACGATGCCGACGAGATGGCGCGAGGCGAGGAGTTCATGCATCGCCTGGTCGAGCGCGCGCAGGCGATGGACGGCACCTGCACCGGCGAGCACGGTATCGGCCAGGGCAAGCAGAAATACCTCAAGGCCGAGCTGGGCCCCGAAGCGCTCGACGCAATGCGGGCGCTGAAGAAGGCGCTCGACCCGCAAAACATCCTCAACCCCGGCAAGATCGTGCCGGTCGACTAGATCCGGCGCGGTCGCGCACCCGGAACTTTTGATTCCCTCGCTGGTTCCAATTCTCGTCAATTTCCGATGCCTCAAATGCAACGGTATTCGGGAGGATGCGATGTTGCGACCGGTCATGGGAATCGCTGTGATGGTGCTCGCCTGCGCGTTGGCGGGTGCAGCGCTGGCGAGGGGCGGCGGTGGCGGGGGCGGACACGGTGGTGGTGGCGGCCATGGCGGTGGTGGTCGCCCCGGCGGTGGTCATTTCGGCGGTGGTGGTCATTTCGGTGGTGGCGGCCATCACAGTGGTGGTGGCCATTTCGCCGGCCATGGATTTGGACATGTTCACGTTGGTGGTGGCCATCATGGCGGCGGCCCGCGGTTCGCCGGGCATTCATTTGCGCACGCAGGGGTCCAGCATGGCCGCGCAAATTTCGGCCAGATCCGCAATGCAGCCGTGCATCCCGCCGGTTTCCGCAATGCGCTGAACCTGCCTCCCGCAACCTTCCGTAACAGCCGACTGATCAGCAATCCCTTGGCCCGCGCCCAGATCGCAGGAGCCGCCGCGCTGGTCGGCTGGCATGGCGCGGGCAACGGATGGTGGCAGCATCCCGGCGGCTTCTACGGCTGGGTCGGGCCATTGTTCTGGCCCTTCGCCTATTATGATCTGTACGACTATACGATCTGGGGCGATGGTCTCGGCTTCTGGGGCTATGGCTACCCGGATATCTATGCCGGCATCTTCGGTCCCTATGGCTATGACGGCCTCGCGACCTATCTGCCGCAGCGGCCGTACGGGCGCAGGCATGCGAGAGGCGTTCCGCTCGATCAGCTCTGCGGCAGTGACCGCCGCGAGATTGTCGGGTTGCCGATCGACCAGATCGCGGACGCGGTGCAGCCGACAGACGCGCAAGGCGCCGATCTCGATGCACTCGGCAATGCCTCGATCCAGGCGGCCGAGTTGATCCGCGCGTCCTGCCCGACGCAGGTCGCAGCGACGGCGCCGGGCCGGCTCGCGGCCATGCAGCAGCGCGTCGAGGCGATGGTGAAGGCTGTCGATCTGGTTCAGCCCGCGCTCGACAAATTCTACGGCGCGCTCACCGACGAGCAGAAGGCGCGCTTCAACGCGCTGGCCGAAGACCAGCGCCGAGCGGCCTCAAACAACGCCAATGCATCGCTCGCGCAGAATTGCGGTACGCCTGTCGGGCTCGATTGGCCAGGAGCCGAAATCGAAGCGCGGCTTCACCCTGACGATACCCAGCGCGCCGCGCTGCAAGTGCTCCAGGATACCAGCGCCAAGGTCAGCGCGTCGCTCAAGGCGGCCTGCGAGCCCAGCGACGTGATGACGCCGCCGGCGCGCATGGCCGCGATCCGCAAGCGGCTCGACGTGATGCTCGACGGCGTCAAATCGGTGCGCGCGGCGCTCGAGGATTTCTATGCGACGCTCAATGACGAGCAGAAGGCGCAGTTCGAGGCGATAGGCCCGCGTCGGACGTCCTGAGCGCGCCGCAAGCCAAAGCCGTGGCCGGAAAAACCGCCTCGCCGAGGGCGACGGGGTTCTCTATGCTGGGCGGAGCTGAAGCGCGACAATGCGAAGGCCAGAAGACCACGGGTGGCGGGGCGATGAAGTTGTTCGCAAGGCAAAAGCCGTCCGACGTCTGGGATGAGCCGATCCAGTGGCCGATCGGCGACATCGCGGCTGCCGATCGTATCCGCAACATCTGCCAGTCCGCGTCCGCAAGCGCCGAACTGATCGGTGGCCCCGCCGACCACGGCGGAAAATCGCTCGAGAAACAGCGCAAGTGCGAAAGCGAGCGTTATGAACGCGCGGCGCGCGTTGCGATGGAGATCGCGATGAAGATCTCGGACGACCTGATGCGCGACGACGCCGTCCGCCACATCATCGATCTCTGCATGAAGGCGGGCGACATCAAAACCGCGCATATCCTCTATCGCGCGATCCACGCGAACTGGATTCGGGAGGCCGCGCAAAAGGACTATCCGGCGCTCGGGCAGTGATGGCCCTTATTTGGCGAGCGTGACGACGGCCTCATGCACGCTGTGAAAGACGTGGTTTCTCGGCAGGATGTCGAACAGCGCAAAACGTTCGAACGCTTTCTGCGCCCGCACCGATTCCAGCCGTGCCACTGCGACGGTGACGCCCTGCTCGCTGCATGCCCTGAAGATCTCGAGCAGGGCCTGCGCAGCAGTGAAGTCGATCTCGACCATGCCGCTTGCTTCCAGCACCAGCAGCTTCGGCGTCGAGTCCTTCAAGAGATCCGCCACGTCGTTGCGGAAACTTGGAGCATTGAGAAATGACAGCGGCGCCTGCAATCCGATCACGGCGACGTCGGGCAGGCGCTCGCCCGCTATATGCGGATGCGCCGGCCACCAGATCGTGGTGCCCGGCACGCGATCGAACTCGATGAGCCTTGCGCGGGTCGTGCTCCAGATGCCGTGCAGGAGCGACAGCACGATGCCAAGGAACGCGCCCTGCTGGATCGGCAGCACGATGATCAGCGCGGCAGTGGCCAGGATCAGCAGGAACTCGCTGAACGACTGACGATAGATCGTGGCGATCTGCGTCACGCGGATGATCCGCAGCGCCACGAACAGCAGGATGCCGCCGAGCGCCGCGTCGGGCACGTGCTGCAGCAGCCCGGTTCCGAAGGCGAGCAGTGCCAGCACGATCAGCGTTGCGGCAAGGCCCGACAGTTGCGACTGTCCACCGGTCTCGACCACGATGCCCGTGCGCGGCGGGCTCGCATTCACCGGAAAGGCGCCGAACACGCCCGCGAGCAGGCTGCCGGCGCCGGCGCCGAGAAAATCGCGGTCGACGTCGGCGGGCTTGTCGGGATCGGAGGGAAACGATCGCGTCGTCGCCGCGGTCTGAACCATCACGACGACGGAGATCACGAAGGCCAGCGGAACGAGGCGCACCCACGCCTCGGGCGCAAGGTTCGGCAAGGTCGGCATCGGCAGCGTGCCCGGGACAGTGCCGACCACCTTTACGCCTTTGGCTTCGAGCCCGGCCCCGATCACCGCGAGCGTCGCGCCGACAAGTCCGATCAGCGCGCCGGGGATCTTGGGGCTGATCGTTTCTGCGAGGAAGACGACGGCGAGCACGCCGAAGCCGATAAAGATCGTGTAGGGATTGGACCGGCCGAGCTCGCGCGCCAGCGTGCCGATGCGATCGAGCGTCGGTCCATTGGGCGCTTCCACGCCGAGCACGCCCGGCAATTGCGAGACGATGATGTGGACTGAGATGCCGGCGAGGAAGCCGATCATCACCGGCACCGACAATAGATTTGCGATGCCCCCGAGGCGGAAGATGCCGCTCGCGACCAGCATCGCGCCGACCATCAGCGCGAGCGCGATCGCGAGCGACTGATATTCCGGCGAGCCGGTCGCGGCTACCGCGGCAAGGCCGCCGGCGAATATCGGCGTGATGGTCGAATCGGCACCGCAGGACAGGAAGCGGTTGCTGCCGAGCAGCGCGAAGCCGAGCGAGCCTGCCATGAAGGCGAAGAAGCCGATCTGCGGCGCGAAGCCGCCGAGGCGTGCGGTCGCCATCTGCTCGGGGATGGCGATCGCCGCGAGCGTCAGGCCCGCCATCAGGTCTCCCGGCAACGAATAGGACGCAAGCGACCGGAACAGCGGCCATGATTTGGCAGTGGGAGCGTCGTGCGCCATCAGTTCGAATCCCCGGACGACAATATTTCCGGCATCAAACTACAGCATCGCCCGTGCAGCAAATGGGGGAAATGTTCGACGCAACATGAATTGCCCGCAGGCACATTGTGCACCTGCGGGCATTCCTTTCCGGCTCGGGCGACAGCCTTAGTACCTGCGGTCGCCGTGGTTCATCTCGCCACCGCGGCCGCCGCCCATTCCCATGCCGAGGCCGATTCCGACGCCGATGCCGATGCCTTCCATGATGGCGCCGGGTGGTGGGCCGCGGTCCGGTGGTGGCGGCGGCGGACGGCGATCGACCACGACCTCAACCGGCGGCGGCCTGCGCTTGGGCGTGTCGACGACTTTCCTCTTTGGCGGCGTGTCGTCGACGCGTTTCTTGATGATCGGCGCGACGACCGGGTTGATCGGCGTTGCCGGCGTTGGCGGCGTCGAGCACGGACAGGTCGGCGCCATCGCGACGGCGACCGGCACTGCGGCGGCCGCAGCCGTCGGTCCGTAGTTGCGGTTCTGCACGCGGAGCAGAAGCCTGCGCGCGGTTGCCGCGAGGTCGCTGTTGCCCCAATTGGTGAGATAAGTCTCGTACGAGGCGCGGGTGTTGATCGCGACCGCCAGCTCCCAGGCCAGCATCTGGCGCCGGCGCTCCAGGATCGTGCGCAGACGCGGCGTGTAGGAGGCCTGTGCGAACAGCTCGACATAGGCCTGATATGCGGCGACGGTGTCGTCGGCGATCACGAGATCATAGGCGACCTTTGGCTCCTTGCCGCGCAGCTCCTGGCGCCAGTCCTCGACGGTGCGGCCCGCGCTGGCCAGCGCGGACGAACCCGTCCCGGGAGCGGAAGGCTGCTGCCCGCTGCTGTCGCCGAAGAACTTGAAGTCGGCCGTCAGCGACGAGCTTTCCCACGGGATCTGCCGGCCGTCCGTCGACTGGGCGACGGCAATGCGGATGCGCTTGAAGACTTCCTCGATCGGCAGGTTCGGCTGCTTGGCGATCGTCAGCGCCGCCGTGGTGTAGGGGCTGTCGATGCCGGAGCCGTCCTCGGCTTCCGCGCCGGGCGAGGTCGAGTAGGAAATGAATGAGCCGGGGGCGCCGGCCTTGGTGTCGACGATCGCAAGCCCGTGACCTGCGCCGCTGAGCGCCGGGAAGGGATTGTTGCGGCAGGCATCGAGCATGAAGATGCGCGCACGCGTCGGCAGTGCGCCGAGCGTGTTGAGCAGGTCGTTGAGCCGCACGCCCTGTAGGGGAATGTCGGCCTCGCGCTTCGGATCGAGATCGACCGGCACCAGATAGTTCTCGCCGTCGATCTGCAAGCCGTGACCGGCATAGAACACCAGCGCGACGGCGTCGGCGCCGCTGGCGCTGACCTTGCCGGCGAAATCGCTGATCGCCTGGCGCATCTCGTTCTGGGCGAGATTGGGTGCGGTAGTGACATCGAAGCCGGCATTGCCGAGCAGCTCCGTCATGCCCTTGGCGTCGTTGGCGGCGTTGGGCAGTTCCGGAACCGCACGATAGGCGGACTGGCCGATTACGAGCGCGAGTCGCGTTTCTGCGGAGGCGTCCGTCAGTGTGATGAGCTGAGAAAGAACGAGAAGGCTGGATGCAAGAAGCCAATTGCAAAGGGCCGGACGGCGCATGGTGTCACCTCCATCGGCAATGCGCGCGAGGGTGAGAGCTTTTCTAGCCTCGTGCCATGATGGAGTCTGTGCGCCAGCTCACTCTGGGATGTGCGGCAAATTGGGCAGTTCTCCCGGCGGAGATGCCCCTTGCCCTGGTGCCGTCGTCAGAACAGGCCGCAATCCCAGGGTGGCTCCGGCGAAAAGCGCGCCGCCAGGAAATCGATGAATGCGCGGACCTTCGCTGGCGGCCGCCGATCCGGCAGATAGACCGCATGCACCGCCGACGACCGGACCTCCGGCTGGTCGAGCTTCAGTGCCACCAGGGTCCCGGCCCGGAGATCATCGGCGACGATGAAGGTCGGCTGCCGAGCAAGACCAAGGCCGGCGAGGCTCGCGGCCCGCAGTGCATCGCCATTGTTGGCGCGGAGGTTGCCGTTGACCTGGACGCGGATCTCGCCGTCCGCGCCGAACAGCCACTCGGCGGCACTCGTCTGCTGCGACAGTGTGTAGCCAAGGCAGTTATGGGCGGCGAGGTCGGCAACGGTGCGCGGAGTGCCGTATTTGGCAAGATAAGACGGCGCGGCACAGACCACGAGACGGTTCGGTGCCAGCCGCCGCGCCACCATGCTGGAGTCGCGTAAGCGCCCGATGCGGATCGCGAGATCCCAACCTTCCTCGGCGAGATCGACCAGCCGGTCGTTGAGGCCGAGCTCGGTCGTGACCTTCGGATAGCGTTCGGCAAAATCACCGAGCAGCGGGGCGATCTGTCGTGTGCCGAACACCACCGGTACGTTGACGCGGAGCAGCCCGCGCGGCTCGACCCGTTCGGCGGCGACCGCGGCGTCGGCGGTTTCCATGTCAGCCAGGATGCGCTCGGAGGATTCGAGATAGCTGCGCCCTGCCTCCGTGATGGACAGCCGGCGCGTGGTGCGATGGAACAGCTTGATGCCGAGCCGGCCTTCGAGCGACGCAACGTGTTTGGTGACCATGGTCTGCGACAGACCCATCGCGCGCGCGGCGCCGGACAGGCTGCCGACCGCCGCCACCTTGGCGAAGACTTCCAGGCTGGTCAGGCGGTCTAGCAACGATTTCACTCTCTGGGTGTGAACTATTGTTCCAAAATAGCAGATTATCGCCGAATTGAGAATAGATCATAAGGCCGGCAATCGAAGGAGACCGCTATGATCGATTCCCGTACCGCGCCCTATGCGGCGCTGGTGTTGCGCGTGACACTGGGTGCGCTGTTTCTTGCCCATGCCGCATTGAAGTTTTTCGTCTTTACCCCTGCCGGGACCGCAAAGTTCTTCGGCAGCCTCGGCTTTCCGCCCGAGCTCGCCTACCTCGTGATGACGGTTGAGGTGCTGAGCGGAGTCGCCCTGATCCTCGGGGTGTGGACCCGCTACGCCGCGCTCGCCGGCATTCCGATCCTGCTCGGCGCCATCTTCACCGTGCACGGCGCCGCCGGTTTCTTCTTCACCAACCCCAAGGGGGGCTGGGAATATCCCGCTTTCTGGGCCATCGCGCTGCTTGCGCAGGCGCTGCTCGGCGACGGCGCCTATGCGCTTCGCCCCTCGCGCCAGAACGACGCGGTCGGCCAGTTGAGCGGCGCGCATTCGCGCTGACGCCCGTAAGGTCTGATCAAGAGAAAGGCTGCGGGATCACCTCCCGCAGCCTTTTCTCGTTTCGTAGCGCGCAATGGCGAAGGCCGAGCGCAATCAATATGACTTCTGCATCGATCCATACCTGAATTGGATCGATAGGCCTTTGCCGGATCAAGAAGCGTGGCACTCATCGTGCCGCCGTGCCGCGTGCCGGAAACACCGGCAAGCGCAGGCTTTTGCCTGCCGTTCCACCCATGCGCTCGCCATCGCGGCGCTCGTGCGACGATGCTCCCGCTACCCTTGCCTGACTTGTCGCTTTGGCCCTACAGTCAATGAAACGGCTGCGGCAACGACCGCGGCACAAAGAAAAAACGCTTGGGGAGAGAGCACAATGACCTCAGTGCCAGTGAGCCGTCGCGCGTTCATCAAATCCTCGACGGCGATAACCGCCGGCCTCTTATTCTCTCCCGCCATCATCGGCCGCGCCGAAGCCGCGACATTGAAGCTGAAATGCTCCTCGTCGCTGCCGAACGATCCAAAATATGCCAACGGCCGTGTCTACTACGACAATCTGGTCAAGCAGCTGAAGGCCAACGGGCTCGGTGAACAGGTCGAGGTCGCGTTCTTCCCCGACAACCAGCTCGGCCAGGAAATCGACGTCATCAATTCGGTGAAGCTCGGCGTCATTGATCTCATGGTGTCGGGCTCGTCGATCTCGGCCAATCTGGTGCCGCTCGTTGGCACCTTCGACCTCGGCTATCTCTTTGCGAGCTTCCCGCAGCAGACCAAGGCGTTCGATGCCGGCGCCGCCAAGCCGATCGAGGATGCGCTGCTCAAGGGCGCCAACATCCGCATCATCGCCTGGGCCTACAACTTCGGCTCGCGCAGCGTGCTGGCGAAGAAGCCGGTGAAGACGCCCGAGGACCTCGCGGGCCTGAAGATCAGGACGTTGCCCAATCCCGTCATCACTGAATGCCTGCGGCTGATGGGAGCTGCGGCAACGCCGCTGGCGTTCGGCGAAATCTACACGGCGCTGCAGGCCGGCGTGCTCGACGGGCTCGAGCACGACCCGCCGACCATCCTGGCCAGCAAGTTCTTCGAAACGGCAAAGTTCTATGCGCTGACGCAGCACAACTTCTCGCCGCTTGCGATCTACTTCAGTGACATGACCTACAACCGCATGGATGCGAAGCTGCGCGACGGTTTTCTCGATGCCGCGAAGAAGGCCGCGGCCGACACGCGTTCGCACGGACTCGCCGTCGAGAAGGAAGCTCTGGCGGCGCTCACCGAGAAGGGCGTCACGGTCGCCGAATGCGACCGCGAGGCGTTCAGGAAGCGCGTCATGCCGCAGACCGATAACTTCATCAAGGCGCGGCCCGAATCCAAGCCCGTCATCGACATGATCCGCGCGACCCAGGCCTGAGATGGCGATGACAGCCGCCGCGTCCCTCTCAGGCGACCGCCGCGGGAGCATCACCCTTCTGCTGCGCGCGAGCGACACTATCGCGGCCATCTTGCTGGCCGCCGACCTCGTGGTGGTCTGCGTCTCGGTGCTGCTGCGCTTCCTCTTCAATGCACCGGTCGAATGGTCCGACGACGTCGCGCGCGGCCTGATGGTCGGATCGGCCTTCTTTGGCGCGGCGAGCGCGCTTGCGCGCGGCGAGAATGTCGGCGTTTCCTTTTTCCGCGACATGCTGGCTCTGCGGCTGCGCGCGCTGGTCGATGCCGTGAGCGCGCTGCTGATCGTGCTGATCTCGGCCTACGTCGCCTACAACGCCATCAAGCTGGGGACGCTGACCACGGGCCAGACCACAGGATCCGGGCTGCCGCTCGAGCTGACGTTCTACCCGATGGGCGTCGGCGCGCTGTTCATGACGGTGTTCGCGATCGATCAACTCTGCGCAAGGCCGCTGTCCGAGATCGCCAAGGGCCTCGTCGCGATCATCGTGGTCACCGGTCTCTATCTCGCCTGGGATGCGCTGCTGCCCGCATCGGTGCCGTCATCAGGCACGCTGATGCTGATCGGCTTCTTCGTCACGCTGTTCGGCGGCCTGCCGATCGGCTTTGCGCTAGCGCTGGCGGCGTTGATCTTCATCTGGGTGGAGGGCGCGCTGCCCGGCGTCATCTTCGCCCAGCAGATGGCGCGCGGCATCGACAATTTCGTGCTGCTCGCGATCCCCTTCTTCATCCTGGTCGGCTACCTCATGGAAGCCAACGGCATGTCGGTGCGCCTGATCGAGCTATTGCAGCGCGCGGTCGGCCGCATGCGCGGCGGCCTCAACGTCGTGATGGTGACCTCGATGGTGCTGTTCTCCGGCATCTCCGGTTCGAAGATGGCCGATGTCGCCGCCGTCGGCTCCGTGCTGATCCCGGCGGCGCGCCGCTCGCGGCAGAATCCGGGAGGTGCCGTGGCGTTGCTCGCGGCTTCCGCGGTGATGGCTGAGACGATTCCGCCCTGCATCAACCTGATCATCCTCGGTTTCGTCGCAAACCTCTCGATCGGCGGGTTGTTTATGGCGGGCCTGCTGCCGGCGGCTCTGATGGCGCTGGTGCTGATCGCCGTGTCCATCATCTTCGGCAAGCCGCCGACGGCGACCGAGGACGCCGAGGCGCAGATCCCGGTGTCCGGCCTGTGGAGCGGTGCGATCGCATCCTTCGGCCTGATCTTCATGATCTTCACGGGCTTCAAGACCGGCTTTGCCACCGCGACCGAGATCTCCGCCTTCGCCGCGGCCTATGCCATCCTGGTCGGCAGCCTCGTGTTCCGCGAGCTCACGCTGAAAGCCGCCGCGCATAGTTTCGTGCAGGCGGCGACGCGCGCCGGGCTCGTGCTGTTCATCGTCGCCGCCGCGCAGTCCCTCGCCTTCACGCTGACCCTGCAGCAGGTCCCGCACGCGGTCGGTGAGTTCATGCTGGGCCTGTCCAAGACCTCTGGCGTCTGGCTGTTCATGCTGCTCGCGATCCTCGTGCTGATCGTGATGGGCTCGGTGCTGGAGGGTGCGGCCGCGCTGATCATTTTCGGGCCGCTGCTCTTGCCGGTCGCGGTGCAGCTCGGCATCGATCCCCTGCATTTCGGCGTGGTGCTGGTCATCGCGATGGGCATCGGCCTGTTCGCGCCACCGCTCGGGCTCGGTCTGTACGGCGCCTGCCTGATCGGCAATGTGCCGATCGAGCGGACGGTGAAGCCGATCATGGGCTATCTTGGGCTGTTGATGCTCTGCCTGCTCGTGATCGCCTTCGTGCCGTCGATCTCGACAGCGCTGCCGCGCGCGTTCGGCTATTAGAGGAGTTGTCGCCGTGAAGGTTCTGCTGGCTCACACGCCGGAGATGCGCAGCAATTATTACGGCGAGCGCAGCCTGAGAGGCTTGCAGGCGCTGGCCGAGGTGATCCTGCACGAAGGCGAGGCGCCACTCGATGCCGCCGGCCTCGTCCGCGTTGCCAAAGACGCCGACATCATCGTGGCCGACCGCATGACCGAGGGGCGCGGCGAGATCTTTGCGCAATTGCCGCGCCTCCGCGCCTTCGTCCGCTGCGCCGTCGACATCCGCAACGTCGATGTCGAGGCCGCTTCAAGGGCTGGCGTGCTGGTGACACGTGCCGGTCCCGGCTTCGTGCAGGCGGTGGCCGAGCTCGCGCTCGGCTTCATGGTCGATCTCTCGCGCGGCGTCTCGCGAACCACGGCGGATTATCAGGCGGGTCGCAAGGTAGAGGCGCGGATGGGGCGTCAGCTCGCCGGCAGCAAGCTCGGCATCATCGGCTTTGGCAGCATCGGACGTTATCTTGCCGAAATCGCAAAGGTGCTGCGCATGGAGGTGCTGGTCGCCGATCCCTTCGTGGCGATCAGCGATGCCGCGATCAGGCACGTCCCGCTCGACGAACTCCTGGCGGCATCCGACTATGTCGCCTGCCTCGCCATCGCCAACGAGCAGACGGAAAATCTGATCGGCGCGGCGGCGCTGTCGCGCATGCAGCGGCATGCCGTCTTCATCAATCTTTCGCGCGGCAATCTCGTCGACGAGGGGGCGCTTGCGGCAGCGCTGCGCGAGAGGCGCATCGCAGGCGCCGCAATGGACGTCGGCCGCGCGCCGGACCAGATGCCGTCGCCGGAGCTGGCACGGCTGCCCAACGTCATCGCGACGCCGCATGTGGGCGGCCTGACGCCGCAGGCGATCGAATATCAATCGCTGGAAACCGTGCGCCAGGTCGAGGCGATCATCAAGGGCGAGGTCCCGCCGGGCGCCGTCAATGCCGAACGCTGGACGCGCCGTCCGTGAAGGGCGCAGCCGGGCAGTACTCATAGTGACGCTGATGTCGGCTTCCCGGCGGTCAAGCGAAGCATTCCCGCTCATGCCCTGGATTGGGCGACCAGCGCCGTGATCATTCCTGCAATTGAACCAACACCAAATCCGGTCATAGCAAGACCAAGTAGCGCTCACGACCGCACCTGGCCCTTAACCCTGTCGATTGACGCGCAAATGCAGTTTTTCCTTTGTGAAGTCGTCGCTCGCATCGTCGCAATTTATTTGTGCGTCGATTGCATCCGCAAGGTGCGCTCTGGCCTTGTCGAGAGAAAAATCACGTCCTTCTTTCACAGTGCTGATATTCTGGACTGGCTCGTAGACGGTCTTTTGGGCTGGCCGAGTCAGGTTTTTCATAGAGACACCGCGCCGGTCCGGTACTGGATGGAAATGGGTCACCAGACAGTAGCCTTTCTCGCGTGCCTCGCTATGGCGATACTTGGGTGGTGGCAGCCAAACGCCTGAGCATCCGCTGGTGGTTTGGACCGGGAACGGACATTCAGTCGGCAGCTGTGAAATCAGGCGTGTTACATCGGCAGGCCGACTTGCGACCGCTGGGTGCTACGCTATAGAGGCAGCAATCCACGCGTTCGAAGTTCAACCCAGTTAAGGCGTCACGATGGCGTCCGCTACCAAGACGCTCCGCGTCAGCTTTGTGCAATGTCGCGGCACGCCTTACGAGGTCGGCCGTGCGCAGGCTGATGCCTTTGCGGCGACGCGCAAAGGTAAGGCGTTTCTCCGACGCAAGAATGTACGGCTGCCGTGGTGGCTCAATATTCGCACCGAAGAGCGCGCGTTCAGGACTTACGCGCCGGCGCTGTGGGAGGAGATCGGTGGGATCGCCGAGGGGCTCAACATCCCGATGGAGCAAGCGGTCACCTATTTCGGCAATGACGGGTTGCGGATGCCGACCGGCGGCTGCTCGGCTGTCATGAGCGGTGGCGTCTATGGCCGCAACTATGATTTTCGGCCACGAGGCTACGAGGCGCGCTTCGCGCTCCTGCAGGTGCGTGGCAGCTACGCCAGCATCGGCGGCAGCCACCAGTTGACTGGCAGGCTGGACGGCATGAACGAGCACGGGCTCGCCATCGGCCTCCATCTCGTGAGGGCGCGACCGCGATCGCCCGGTCTCACCAGCGTGTTGCTGGTTAGGCGCGTACTCGACAGCTGCGCGACGACGACGGAGGCAATCGACCTTCTGCGTCGCACGCCCCACGTCACGCAGAACAACTACTCGGTGCTCGACGCCGGCGGCGTGGCTGCGGTGGTCGAAGCCGGGGCCGGCGCGGTCGCAGTGCGCAGGGGCGACTGGCTGGCTTGCACCAATCATTTCCAGACGCCACAACTGAGGCGCCTGAACCGACGTGTTGCGCACTCGATTGACCGGCTGCCGCCGCTCGAAGGCTGGGCCGCGCGGGAGCTCAGTGCCGAACAGACTTTCACGGCGCTGAACTTCTCCGCTTCGCCGGCTTTCCACAACTACGGCAACGCCCAAACGCTGCACACCATCGTCGCCGAGCCGGCCAAACGTCGGCTCTTGATTGGCATCGGCGGCGATGCCGCCGCGCTCGATGAGGACATGCTGGACGTCGATTTCAAGCTGTGGGTCGCCGGTGAAGATCTGCCGACAAAGCAGCTCAAGGGGCAACTCGGCCTGGGTCGACTATCGCCCCGGCGAGCGAGAGCGAGGCTGTGGCGCAAGGTCTAAGCCAGAAGCGGACGGGGTCTACGAGACCACGCGCTGGTCGATCGGCCTGAACGTCCTGTCCTTCTAGATCATCGTCAGAAATACTTTTGGCGGCGTGCCGACCATCAGCTTTCGGGCGGCGAGCATGTTTGCGTTGTTGGAATCTACCTGCCAATTCCTGGATCCACTTTCCTCGCGGCAGCAATATCCGCGTCTCCCGCGGCTGCGTCTCCCTTGAGGTGCTTGGCCTTACCGCGCCGGTACAGGGCATCGGCGAAGGTCGGCTGCAGCCGGATCGCCTCGCCATAGTCCAGAATGGCGCGATCCAGATCACCCTTGGCCTCGTAAACCTCTCCGCGGTTCTTGTAGGCCATGGCAAAGTTGGGATTGAGGGCGATTGCCGATGTGTAGTCGGCGAGCGCGCGATCCAAATCACCCTTGTTAAAGTACATTGCACCCCTGCCGAGGTGGGTGGATGCTTCCTTGGGGTCGAGGCTGATGGCCCTGTCAAAATCGGCAAGGGCGCGATCGAAGTCGCCCTTGGCGGTGTAAACGAGACCACGACCATTAAAGCCGTAGCCGGCTTTTGGATCGAGCCGGATGACTTGCTCGAAGTCGGCCATGGCGCGGTCGAATTCGTTTCTCAGCAAATAGAGGTGGCCGCGGCTCTTGTAGAGCAACGCACCGTTGGGGTCGATCGAGATTGCTGTTGTGTAATCGGAGAGGGCGTGATCGAAATCATTTCGTGCATAATAGAGGCCGCCGCGGTTGGCAAAACCTGCGGCAGCCTTGGGATCGAGCCGGATTCCCTGATCGAAGTCGGCCATGGCGCGGTCGAGGTCGCCTGTCGCGAAATAGACCATCCCGCGGCCGATGATGACCAAGGCGTTCGTGGGGTCGAGCGAGGCCGCCTTCGTATAGTCAGCCAGCGCGTGGTTGTAATCTTTCCTCACCAGATATACGTCGCCGCGCGAGCCGATAGCAACGGGATCATTGGGATCGAGCTGGATCGCCCGCTCGACATCGGCCAAGCACCGATCGAGGTCGCCCGTCTGGCCATAGGCTCTGGCACGAAATAGGAGGGCTTTCGCAAGATCTTTTCCGGCATATTTGCGGGATTCGATCGCGCTGGTGCATCCCGCAATCTGCTCGCTCCAGGGGATATCAGGCTTGCCGGCGCATTTTGCGTCCGGCACAGTCTGGGCCTGAACGCGGAATGTCAGCAGCACCAACGCAAATGACAGGACTGAACAGATCATCCCGGCGGACGTAATCAGCGAATTATGTCTCTTCATCCATTGCGTCCGACTCTTCGGTATGACGATCAGAGGATAGCGGCGAGCGATACGCCAAATGCCGAGACTTAGTCGCCGGTAAAGAAGTCTTGGTTCAATCGACCGGAGCCACACCCTAGTCGATCGGCTTGAACGTCCCGTCCTTCTGGATCACCGTCAAAAACACTTTTGGCGGCGTGTCGATCATGCGGATGCCGACGGTGATGGTGCTGCCGCTGATGTCGAAGCGGCCGACGTCGTTGATCACCCGCAGCAGCCCGGCGCGCGTCGGCTTCGGTCCGGCCTTCTCCAACGCGGCGGCCGCGAGGCGTCCCGAGATGTAGCCCTCCAGCGACACGAAGTCGGGCGTCAGCGTCCGGTCGAACGCCTTCTGCGCCGCCTGGTAGTCGGCAACGAGCTTTTGCGATGCGTCCCAGGGAAACGGCACGACCTGCGAGACGATGACGCCTTCGCCCTCGGATCCGAGCTCCTTGGCGAGCGCATTGGCGCCGACGAAGGAGATGTTGACGAAGGTCGGATTGAGACCGCTGCGGTGCACGAGCTTGATGAACTCCGCACACGGGCCGTAAGTCCCGACCATGACGATCGCTTCAGGCTCGGCGCGCCTGAGCATCCGCCAGGCGGACGCGACGGCCTTGGTGTTGCGCTCAAAAGTGCCCTCGGCGGCAAGCTCGAGGCCGCGCTTGGCGAGTGCGCGCTTCACGCCGAGGAGACCATCGCGCCCGAAGGCGTCGTCCTGGTAGAAGATGCCGATGCGGCTGAACTTGCGCTCCTCGGTGAGATGCTTGATCCAGGCCTCGGCCTCCGCAGCATAGGAGGCGCGGATGTTGACGACGTTGCTGAGCTCTAGGTCGCGCAAGAATTCCGCGCCGCTGAACGGGCCGATGAAGGGAATGTTCCTGAGGCTGGTGATCGGAATGGTCGCCATCGCGGTTGGCGTGCCCACTGCGCCGATCAGCGCGAATACCTTGTCCTCGTCGATGAGCCGCAGCGTCTGCGCCACCGAACGGTCGGGATCATAACCGTCGTCGCGGCTGATCAATTGCAGCTTGCGGCCGTGGACGCCGCCCTTGGCATTGATCTCGGTGAAGGCGGCGACGATGCCTTGCCGCATGCGTAAGCCAAGCGCGGAGGAGGGCCCCTCGAGCGCCGCAGCCTGGCCGAACAGGATCGCATCGGTGCTGACGCCGACCTCCTCGCTTCGGGCTTCCGGCGCAACGAATGCGGCCAGCACGACGGCCAGAACGATGCATGTCGCGGAACGGACTCGTGTCATGGCGGCGCTGATACGGGATTTGCGGGAATTACGGGAGAACGATAGTGCCGCCGTCCGTAACCGCAAGGCCGATCGCCCTCCGTATTACTCCGGAGAATTGTTGCAATTGTTTCCATGGTGCGGCGACTGGCGCAGGAAAAGTTAACTAAGCCCCGCAGTCGCGCCCGGCGACGCAAGGAAATTGTGCACTTCTTAACCGAGCCCCATGTCCGATCGTTTCCTGACGGCTCAACCAGAAGTTCGACCCGTCACGCCAGAGGGACGGCTTAAGAGAGATGGGCGATCGCGATCAGAATGATCAGGATCGGAAGCGCATGATCGGGCGATGGCGCCCTGCGCCGCTGTCCGGGCTCTACCGTCCTGCGCTCGTCGCAGCAAGCCTCGGCGTATTGTTCTCGGTGGTGGGCGCGGCTGCGGTCGGGCGCTGGGAGGACCGCGTCAACAAGGTCGAGTTCGAGAACGCGGCCGAAACCGAAGCCATCGTCATGCAGAACGGCATGAACGAATATATCAGCCGGCTCGTGGCGCTGCGCACCCTGTTCGAGTCGACCAACGAAGAAGTCACCCGCAGCGAGTTCGAGACGTTCGCCGGCCGGCTGTTCGAGCATCACCCAGGCATGCTCCGCGTCGCCTGGCTGCCACGCATCAACCGCAAGGAGCGCGCCGAATACGAGGCCGCCGCAGTCGCGGACGGCGTGTCCGGCTATCGCATCAAATCGCTTCAGGGCCAAGGAAACGATCAAGGCTTTGCGACCGCGCCGCAGGGCGAGGAGTATTTCCCGGTCTTCTATTCCACGCAGCCGAAGACCTCGCCGGTCTACGGCATGGACTACGCGACCATTCCGGATCGCTATGCCGCGATCGAGCGCGCGCGCGACAATGACCGGATCGCGGCGCTGCGCACGCAACTCTACGAGCCGCGCGACGGCGGCCAGTCGCCCAACGTCCTCGTCGTCGTTCCCGTCTACGCCAAGGGCACCTCGCGCGACACTGTTGCCGATCGCCGCCGCAACCAGGCGGGTGTCATCGTCGCCGTGTTCGATCTGCCGCTGCTGCTGCGTGCCATCCGCACCACGACGGCGGCAAGTCCCGCGATCAGCGTCAACGTCTATCCGCCCTTCACGGGGCAGATCGTCAGCCTGGAGCAGTCGCTGCCGGATTTCTCGTCCTCGGCGACCGCGCCGCAATCGATGAGCGACGTATCGAAGGGCGTGCACTGGTCGGGTGGCTTGCGGATCGGCGATACCGATTGGCAGGTGCGTGCGGTGCCGACCGTCGGCGGTCCGCTGGAGACCGCCTATGACCGCGCGCTCACGGTGCTGGTCGTCGGCATGCTTCTGACGCTGTCGCTGGCGAGCTATCTCGCGCTCGCAAGCCGCAACTCGCGGCGGCTGTCGCTGGCCAACCGCCGGGTGCTCGAGCTCGCCCAGACGGACATCCTGACCGGCCTGCCGAACCGCGCATTCTTCCTCGCGCGGCTGGACGAGATCAACCGGCAGATGCGCGAGGACGGGCTGACCTTCTCGATCCTGATGCTCGATCTCGACCGCTTCAAGAACGTCAACGACTCGCTTGGCCACGGGGCCGGCGACCTCTTGCTGCGCCAGGTCGCCCAGCGCCTGAAATCCGCGCTGCGCCAGAGCGACGTGCTGGCGCGGCTCGGCGGCGACGAGTTCGCGATCATCCAGGAAGGCTGCGACGATCAGCGGGTATGCTCGACCGAGCTCGCGAGCCGGATCGCCAAGCTCGTCACCGAGCCGTTCTTCCTGCCCGGCCATCGCGTGGAGATCGGCACCAGCATCGGCATTGCGATCGCGCCGGAGCACGGCAGCAACCAGGAACAACTTCTGAAGAAGGCCGATCTCGCGCTCTACCGCTCGAAAGGTGCGGGGCGCAACTGCTTCACCATCTATGACGAGGCGATGTCGGCCGACCTCGAGGCGCGCAACATGCTCGAGGGCGACCTGCGCGACGCGATCGCGCGCTGCCAGTTCGAGCTGCACTACCAGCCCTTCATAGATGTCGCCAGCGGCCAGCGCCGCGGCTTCGAGGCGCTGGTGCGCTGGCGTCACCCGACGCGCGGGCTGATCCCGCCGGACCAGTTCATTCCGCTCGCGGAGGAGACCGGCCTGATCGTGGCGCTCGGCGAATGGGTGCTGCGGCGCGCCTGCGAGGACGCGGCGTCATGGCCTTCGGACACACGGGTCGCCGTCAACCTGTCGCCGGTGCAGTTCAAGGAAGCCGAGCTGTTCGATGTGATTTGCGCGGCGCTGGAAGATTCCGGCCTGCCGCCGGAGCGACTCGAGATCGAGATCACCGAGTCCGTCCTTTTGGAGCGCGGTCTCGAGAACCACGCCTTCATGGAGCGGCTCAAGAGCATCGGCATCGAGCTGGCGCTCGACGATTTCGGCACCGGCTATTCTTCGCTGAGCTACCTGACGGCGTTTCCGTTCGACAAGATCAAGATCGACAAGTCCTTCATCAGCAATCTCAGCCACCGGCCGCGCAGCTCGGCCATCATCTCCTCGATCGTGACGTTGGCGCGCGGCCTCGACATGTCGGTAACCGCCGAGGGCGTCGAGACCAGCGAACAGTTCGAGCGCCTGAAGGGGCTCGGCGTCAACTTTGCGCAAGGCTATCTCATGGGACGGCCGCAGCCGATCGAACTGATCGCGCCGGAGGCGCCGGTCTCCGGCTCGCAGCTCGACGCGGCTTGAGACCCATCGCCGCGCAAAGGTCCGTCACGCAAGCGTGGCCCGGGCATGCACGAAAAGCGCTTGACCCGGACATCCCCCGATGATCGGAAGGATCGTCCAGGGATGAAACAAACACAATGCGGCTTCCGTTCTTCTATGGCTGGGTGGTAGTCGCGGTGACCTTCGTCACCATGGCCATCGGGGTCAACGCGCGCACCGCCTTCTCGTTGTTCTTTCCTCCCATCATCTCCGAGTTCGGCTGGGAACGCGGCGTCACCGCAGGCGCCTTCTCGTTCGGCTTCGTGGTCTCGGGCGTGGTCAGCCCGCTGATCGGCCGGCTGATGGATCGCGCAGGTCCCCGCGCGGTGATGGAGGTCGGCGTCGCGCTGATGGCGGCCGGTCTCCTGCTGGCGCCGCTGACGAGCCGGCCCTGGCATCTCTATGTCACCATGGGCGTCATGGTCGGCGCCGGCAGCGTCTGCCTCGGCTATTCCGGCCAGTCGTTGTTCCTGCCGAACTGGTTCATCCGCAAGCGTGGCTTCGCCATAGGCATCGCCTTTGCCGGCGCCGGCATCGGCTCGGTGACGCTGCTGCCCTGGGTGCAGCACATCATCGAGCAGAGCGGCTGGCGCACCGCCTGCACCGCGATGGGGCTGTTGCTGCTGATCGCGCTGGCGCCGATCAACCTGCTGCTCCGCAAGCGGCCCGAGGATCTAGGTCTACTGCCGGACGGCGACACCGCGCCATCGGCAAGCGCGGCAAGGCCCGTCTCCAACATCGTCGATCCCGTCTGGGCCGGTACCGAATGGACGCTGAAGAGCGCGCTGCGCACGGCACGCTTCTGGTGGATCGCACTCGGCTATTTCTGCGGCCTGTACATCTGGTACGCGGTGCAGGTGCACCAGACCAAATTCCTGCTCGACATCGGCTTCAGCCCGCGCGTCGCAGTGTGGGCGCTCGGCGCGGTCAGCCTGCTCGGCATTCCCGGCCAGATCCTGCTCGGCCATGTCTCGGACCGGATCGGCCGGGAATGGGTCTGGGCGACGAGCTGCGCAGGCTTTGCGATTTGCTTTGCTGCGCTGATCGCCCTGAAATTCGAAGCCTCACTCTGGCTCGTCTACGTGATGGTGTTTTCGCAAGGGGCTCTCGGCTACGGGTTGACATCGATCATGGGCGCGGTGGTGTTCGAGATCTTCGGGGGCAGGAATCAGGGCAGCATCTTCGGTATGATCATGCTGGCCGCGCTGGCGGGCGGCGCGGCCGGACCATGGGCGACGGGCCTCCTCTATGACCTTGCCGGCGACTACACGCTCGCCTTTGCCATCGCGATGGTCGTCAGCGGTCTGTCGGCGTTGTCGATCTGGCAGGCCGCACCTCGCAAGGTGAGGGCGGTCGCCGGCCGGCTGCACAAGCTTCACCCCGGAGCCGGCGCCGGATAGGGTCGCCCGCTTCACAAATTCCGTGGTCCTCTTCGCGGTTTCTTAAGCATGTCTCATCTTGGCAAGCCGACGCCAGGTTGAGCCAACTTCTTGGACACTATCGGACCGCTAGGCTTGCAGCCCTTGTCGCACCTTGCGACGCGCCCGGGTCCAACGATGTCCGCCGAGGATTGCCCTGCGATCGGAACTCCGGAAGTCCTGCTGGCTGCGCTGGAGCTGGCCGAGGACGGCGTTGTCATCGTCGACGCCGACCGCAGAATCACGCATTTCAATGCAGCCGCGGAGCGGCTCTGGAAACTCCCGCGGACGGACGCGCTTGGACGTGACGCCGGCATTCTCGCGCTCAAGTGCCTGCAGGCCGACCCGGTTACCGATATCCGCGACGAGATCAGCCTCGTGCGGCGCGACGGCACGAGGCTCAGGGCCGCCATATCGCTTTCGTCCATCGGAACGACCCATCACGCCGTTTTCGTTCGCGACGTCACCGAGGAGGCCGAACGCCGCGTGCGGATCGGGCTGCTCAACGCGGTGTCCGACCAGACCAATCGCGCGGTGATCATCACCGATACCGAGCTGAATATCCGTTACACCAACGCGGCCTTCGCCGCCGTGTTCGGCTATGCCACCGATGAGGCTGAAGGGCGGCGCGTGAGCGAGCTCGTGGCCGGACGTCACACCAACCGCAGGGCGCTTGCAAGGCTCGGCAAACGGCTGATGGCGGGTGGCCGCGGCGGCGAAGCCGAGGTGATGCTGTACAGCAAGGATCGCGAGGAGATCTGGGTCACTGCCAGGATCGACGCCTTTCGCGATCGCAAGGGCAGGGTGAAGCATATCTTCGCCCTGCTCGAGGACATCACCGAAACCAAGCAACTGCGATCGCTCCAGCAATTGATCACGTCTGCGCTGGCGGACGAAGTCCCGATCACCGAGATCGCCGACCGGTTGTGCCGGCGCGTCGAGGAGATCGCGCCGGACGTCGTCTGCTCGCTGCTTCATGTCGATGCCGCCGGCTTCGTGCATCCGCTCGGCGGTCCCAGTCTTCCGGAGGACTATTCGCGGGCGCTGGACGGCGTCGCGATCGGACCCGATGTCGGTTCCTGCGGAACGGCGGCCTATTACGGCAAGCCGGTGCTCGCTGTTGATATCGACAGGGATCCGCGCTGGCAGCCCTACAAGGCGATGCCGCTGTCGATCGGCTTGCGCGCCTGCTGGTCGACGCCGGTCAAGTCCAAGGACGGACGGGTCATCGCCACTTTCGCCTTCTACTACAGGGAGCCGCGCGCGCCGAGCCGCTGGCACCGGCGCATCGTCGATGCCTGCGTCAATCTCGGTGCGCTCGCGATCGAACGGAAAGAGGCGCGCGCCGAGATCGCGCGGCTCGCCTACCACGACATCCTCACGGGTCTGCCGAACCGCGTGCAACTGCGCCACCTGATCACGGCCGCGATCGACGCTTGTCGACCCGGCAGCCATGTCGCGCTGGCGTTCCTCGATCTCGATCATTTCAAGGACGTCAACGACACGCTCGGCCATGCCGCGGGCGATGAGCTCCTGGTCGAGCTGGCGCATCGCCTGCGCGCGCAGATCGAGCCCGGCGACATGCTCGGCCGGCTCGGCGGCGACGAATTCGTGATCCTGTTGCCGAACCGCGACGCCGAAGGTGCCGCGCGCGTCGCGCGCCGGATCACCGAGGCTCTGGCCGAGCCGCTGCGGCTCGGCGCGCGGCAGATGCAGATGTCCGCCAGCATCGGCATCAGCCTCTATCCCGATCACGCCACCGATATCGACGCGCTGATGCAGCAGGCGGATGCGGCGATGTACAACGCCAAGCAGGCGGGACGTTCCACCCATCGCTTCTTCTGCGCCGACATGAACGGACTAACCGAGCAGCGCCTCGCTCTCACGGCGGCGCTGCGTCGCGCCATCGCCGAGGACAAGCTCAGCCTGCGCTACCAGCCGCAGGTTCGCACCGCCGACGGCGCGATCCATGGCGTCGAGGCGCTGGCGCGCTGGCATGACGCTGATCTCGGCGACGTTTCGCCGGCCAAATTCATTCCGCTCGCCGAGGAATGCGGCTTGATCGAGCAGATCGGGCTGTGGTCGATCCGCGAGGCCTGCCGCCAGATGGCTGGCTGGCGCCGCGCCGGGCTCGACATCCCCAGCGTGTCGGTCAATCTCTCGCCGATCAATTTCCGTAACGTCGTGCTGGCAAAGCATGTCGCAAGCGTCCTCGCGGCGCACGATCTGCCGCCGGACGCCCTAATGCTCGAGATCACCGAGGGCGCATTCATGCAGGAGCGGGCGGTTGCGCTCGAGACCATGAAGGCGATCCGCGCGCTCGGCGTCGGACTGTCGCTGGACGATTTCGGCACCGGCTATTCGAGCCTCAGCCGGCTTGCGCATCTGCCGATCCGCGAGCTGAAGATCGACCGCAGCTTCATGCGCGATATCGAAGCCGATGCCGGCGCGCTCGCCATCGCGACCGCTGTCGTGCGCGTCGGCCAGGGCCTCGGCATGACCGTGGTTGCCGAAGGCGTCGAGACCGAAGCACAGCGCAGGGTCTTGGCCGAGCTCGGCTGTGACGTCGTGCAGGGCTTCCTCTACGCGCCGGCATC
>NZ_JBANBJ010000066.1:0-46616 GCF_059803515.1 Bradyrhizobium sp. UFLA05-125
TGGAGCGTGAGACACGCACATGAAAAAAAGCGACGTGACTTGTTCTAAGTGCGGCGCTGGTTTTCGTCGTCTCGAACTGTGGTCTGCGCGCGGAGAAAAAAAGCGAGTACTGCTGTTCAATCTACAATAGCCCGCTAGAGATTTTCGACGGCACCAGGCTAATCGCCTACCGCCTTACAATTGAACCGTCCGTTAGAGCTATTCGCGATTAGTGCCGGACGCTCATGGTGAGGGCGCATGGCGCATGGCGCAAGACCTCGGCTTGGGATTTTGAATCGCGAGCATCTTGCCGGGCACAACAGCCCAATCCAGCCTCCCACCTAGAGACGAGGCGCTCGCGTCCTGCGATGCGTTCGCAACCTCAACTGAGAGACCCAACGCGCTGACATCAGATCCCCCTCAATCCACGAGGCTGTCGCCAACCGCAATCCGAAAAAGCGCCCGAAATGCTAGCCGTGCGACCTTCCTAGCTAGGCGTCGTCTCGACAACGCAATGAGGTTGCTCGACAGGGAGCTTAGCAGCGCCGCGTGTGCGCGCTGAGAGGCCGGATTGCTATCGTTTTGAGCGAGAGTTCGGACACCGTCGATCGGTTCACCGCCGGCCCACCGACGAGCCTAACCAACTCGGAGATTTTCAGCGGAAAGTTTCCCGGAGCGACCGGCCTTCGGCTCGTAGCTAATTCGGGAGCCCTCCGCCAGGCCGGTGTGGCCCGCCTTTTCAACGGCACTAATGTGCACGAAGATGTCGGGACCTCCGTCGTCTGGTTGGATAAAGCCGTATCCTTTGGTCGGGTTGAACCACTTCACAGTACCGAGTGCCAATGCAGTATCTCCAAGTTGAAGCCAGTCAATTTAGCCGAGGGCGAAGGCGGACTTCAAGTGTAACGAGCGGCGCGAAGCTTTCTCGTTCCAACACGCCGCTATCATAGAGAGGCATCCATACTGTTCGCGCACGTTGGCGCAAATCGATCGGTACATCGGAATGATCGAGCTACTTTGCCAGGACGTTCGTGCACGCGAACTACTTCGAGCGCACCAGTGATGGCCGGCGCGACGTCATGCCGACTTCCATTTGCGTCGTGCATATCGGGAGGGGCTTGACCTCAGCTGAGAAGCCACCCGGTCGATGCTTTACCCACGAGCTAAATGTGTTGCACACGACCAACTCACCTCAGGCCGACGAGTTTAAGAACCTGCTGACATTCAGTGCCTCAGCCGCGGTTTGGGCTAGGTGGTCCGAGGCTGGTGTTAAGGCCTGCTAATGATCGTAAACGCAACTAGCAGATCAGGTGGCTAAGTATCCCACTTTTCTGCCACGAGCCCCTTGCTCCCGTAAAAAACCTGTCCTATCTCCATCTCGCCTGCGTAGCACTCGTGGGCATCGATTGCTAACAACCCAAAATCTCTATCTAATGCAAATGCTTAGGAGGACTGCATGAAATTCCGTCCGCTTCACGACCGCGTCGTGGTCAAGCGCATCGACGCAGAAGAGAAGACCGCTGGCGGCATCATCATTCCCGATACGGCCAAGGAAAAGCCCTCCCAGGGCGAAGTAATCGCCGTCGGCCCCGGTGGCCGCGACGAGAGCGGCAAGCTGATCCCGATCGACGTCCAGATCGGCGACCGCGTGCTGTTCGGCAAGTGGTCGGGCACCGAGGTCAAGATCGACGGCCAGGAGCTGTTGATCATGAAGGAAAGCGACATCATGGGCGTGCTCGAAGCTACCGCTTCCAACAAGAAGGCCGCCTAATTCAACCGCTCGCACCGCTCACCCCTGAGGAGCGCCTGCCGGGCGCCACGCCAAGGGTGAGATGAGACCAAGACAACTCAGGAAATCAATATGTCAGCCAAAGAAGTGAAATTCGGCGTCGACGCCCGCGACCGCATGCTGCGCGGTGTCGATGTTCTCGCCAACGCCGTGAAGGTCACGCTCGGTCCGAAGGGCCGCAACGTCGTCCTCGACAAGTCGTTCGGCGCTCCCCGCATCACCAAGGACGGCGTCACCGTCGCCAAGGAGATCGAGCTCGACGACAAGTTCGAGAACATGGGCGCCCAGATGGTCCGCGAAGTCGCCTCCAAGTCCGCTGACGCGGCCGGCGACGGCACCACCACCGCGACCGTGCTCGCGGCTGCGATCGTCCGCGAGGGCGGCAAGGCGGTTGCCGCCGGCATGAACCCGATGGACCTCAAACGCGGTATCGATCTCGCCGTCGAGGCCGTCGTTGCGGACCTCGAGAAGAACTCGAAGAAGATCACCTCCAACGAGGAGATCGCTCAGGTCGGCACCATCTCGGCCAACGGCGACGCGGAGATCGGCAAATTCCTCGCAGACGCCATGAAGAAGGTCGGCAACGAGGGTGTCATCACCGTCGAGGAAGCCAAGTCGCTCGAGACCGAGCTCGACGTCGTCGAGGGTATGCAGTTCGATCGCGGCTACATCTCGCCCTACTTCGTCACCAACGCTGACAAGATGCGCGTCGAGATGGACGACGCCTACATCCTCATCAACGAGAAGAAGCTCTCCTCGCTGAACGAGCTGCTGCCGCTGCTCGAGGCCGTGGTGCAGAGCGGTAAGCCGCTGGTCATCGTCGCCGAGGACGTCGAAGGCGAGGCGCTCGCGACCCTGGTCGTGAACCGCCTGCGCGGCGGCCTGAAGGTCGCGGCCGTCAAGGCTCCGGGCTTCGGCGATCGCCGCAAGGCCATGCTGCAGGACATCGCGATCCTGACCGGCGGCCAGGCGATCTCGGAAGATCTCGGCATCAAGCTCGAGAACGTCACGCTCAACATGCTCGGTCGCGCCAAGAAGGTGATGATTGACAAGGAGAACACCACGATCGTCAACGGCGCCGGCAAGAAGGCCGACATCGAGGCACGCGTGGCCCAGATCAAGGCGCAGATCGAGGAGACCACCTCGGACTACGACCGTGAGAAGCTCCAGGAGCGTCTCGCCAAGCTCGCGGGCGGCGTCGCGGTGATCCGCGTCGGCGGCGCGACCGAGGTCGAGGTCAAGGAGCGCAAGGACCGCGTTGATGACGCGATGCATGCGACCCGCGCCGCGGTCGAGGAAGGCATTGTCCCGGGCGGCGGCGTCGCCCTGCTTCGCGCCACCGAAGCGCTCAAGGGTCTGCGCACCAAGAACGACGACCAGAAGACCGGCGTCGAGATCGTGCGCAAGGCGCTGTCCTGGCCCGCCCGCCAGATCGCGATCAATGCCGGTGAAGACGGCTCGGTGATCGTCGGCAAGATCCTCGAGAAGGATCAGTACGCCTACGGCTTCGACTCGCAGACCGGCGAATACGGCAACCTCGTCACCAAGGGCATCATCGACCCGACCAAGGTCGTGAGAACTGCAGTCCAGAACGCCTCCTCCGTGGCTGCGCTCTTGATCACCACCGAGGCCATGGTCGCCGAGCTGCCGAAGAAGGCAGCTGCCGGTCCCGCCATGCCTCCTGGCGGCGGCATGGGTGGTATGGGCGGCATGGACTTCTGATCTAGCCGTCACACCGAACCATGAAATGTGAAAACCTCGGCGCCCATGCCGGGGTTTTCTACTTGGGACGGACTCACAACGCGTCGCCCCTGGCCTTTTGCCACGTTATCAAGGGACACAATCAAACGAAACCATTCCCGGCTCGGCGACAGATGCCGAACAAGGATGGGCGCTCTGATCGTTCGCACGTCACTGCCGATGCTATTGCGCGCCAACTGCGCCACTTATTTGGGGCACCGCGGATTTCGATAGGTGGAGCACTTTTTAAGGCGATTCCTGCTTCTGTCACGCCCGATCGCGGTCACATGGATGAAATGTTGCATGCCGACGCACGACAGTCAGGACCAGCCGGCGATATTGAACGTAGCTGGTCATTAAAGCGTTGGATGTGAAATCCTTCACAATGAGAGATGATCGCGCGGCCTACATTGGGCTTGCGAGCACAGCGAACATCGTTCCCTGTCGGCATCGCCGGAAGGAAGCTACGTCATGAGCAGCGACTCTCAGTCTGCGACTCCGCCCAGATGGGATTGGCCATCCTGGATGAAGGGCAGCATGCCCAATCCTCTCGATTTCTTTGCGGCACCTCGGAATTTCGTGCAGCCCATACTGCCTGGTTGGGTGTTTGGTAGCGTAACCAACATCACAGAGCAGAATTCAAGCGCGCCTGATACCGAACGAGAGATTGTTGCCGCGCAGAGCTACGGTCGCCAGCTAGGCCGCGTCATGGACGCTCTTGCCATTCTTATCGCCGACTTGCCCAAGGCGAAGCAAGATGCGCCGGCTTTCGAAGAATTTGCCAAGATCCATCTCGATATCAATGAGATCAAGGCACGAGCTGCAGCGCGACGCCTCAACAACATCGCGGCTGACCTTGCTACTCTCAAAGAGACGAAGCCCGAGCAATATGAGCGCCTCGCAGCGACGCTTCGTGAGGTCCTGAAGGCAACGCAATAAGGTTCCTGTCACGACGGCCCAGAATCTTTTTGTGCGACTACCGTACCGACGAAATGCAATGATAGTACGTAGGCGGGCCAAATCCTCCATCCGGCTTCCTTTTGCGGACGCGGATGACATTCCCCGCGAGGCTCACTTCCTCGGCCCGTTCAGCCACGCCAAGGATGCAGCGGACGGGCTCGTCCTTCCTGATCTCCTTCCGCTTGGCCGGCAATAGCAGTGCCAGCCTGCGGCCCTCGCCGAAGTTGACAAGGTAGTGGCCGGTCGGCTCGCCGTCCTTGGTGTCCGGCTCCACGACAAGGTTTTCCGTTGGCGCCGATGCTGGCCGCCAGCGCCTCGATGTCCGCCTCGGTGCGCGGCACCTTGCGCACGTTCTTGGGCGACTTGTTCAGCTTGATCAGCGGCAGCAACGATCCGCTGCCAGTCTTCGGTTGGGTCTTCTTGGTCAATCTTCATTCTCCTTCTCGGTTTGGCGGTTCAGCGCAGACTTCCGCGCTGAACCGTCTTGCCGAGCCCTCGAAGAGCGAGGGTGGCGCACGCAAGGGCGACGCTGGATCACCCGGCCTGCACACGCGCAGCGCGGAAGGCCGGGGAAACGGCAGCGGAGCCGGCCCGGGTCCTATTCTTCGCAGGTTTCCGCAAGCCGCCGCGCGAGCAGGGGGCTGCGGTTCGAAGGCGACATCCCGTCCGGCGCTGCACCATCCGTTCTAAAACCGTAAATCAGAAAACTTGGCCAGTAGGAGAACGGATTCTCGAACCGCGACGGCGGTTCGAGAATCCGCTTGAGCTGGTTGCGAAGGGTGCAGGCTTTCAGCCGCCGGTACGGAGGCCCGGGAGCGCTCAACGCGAAGAGCCCGGTAGGGCAAACCGATGCGCCGGGCTTCGGTCAAAATGAAGGGTCGTTGGGGGTGTCGACCGCCAAATTCTCTTGGAATCACGGGATTTTGACGTTACAAAGGGAACCTATTCCGTGTGCGAACCATTTTTATTGACTTAGCGTGTATTGGGCTCTGTTTCGGAGGATCTTCGTCTTCGACGAAATTCTTACCATGCTGGGATCTCTTTTGAACGTGGGTCGCGCGACCCTCGGAGCGCAGCTTGCATTCGTCGCGATCGTGCTGTCGTCGATTGTTCAGCTGACCCTCGCAGCAAAAACCGTTTCGCTTGCTCGATACCCAGTTAAACAACAGTATCGTGGATTGGGCTATGAGCTGCACCTGCTTTATCTTTTGCTGAAGAAGCACGCGCTGGGAATTGTGATAGCTCAGCCGCTGACACAAGCCGAATTCAAGCGATACGATCGCGCCCGGGAAGTCGCGAAGAACGTCTTCTTCAGCTTTCTTTTTTTACCGCTCGCGCTCGTCGTCATCTGGGTCGCCAGTGCATCCTTTGCAAAAGATCCGCAGCTTACAAGTACCGATTACTTTCTTCTGTCTTTTTCCGTCATCACGACCGTGGTGCAACTTCGGATTTACGATAGCGAGCGTAGGATCTATAATGGCAAGCTAACTCAAGTTGCGTTTTCTCCGGCTCCGGAGGAGGTCTCAGCACCTCCTCACAAGGGAGCTCATGATCTTCGCTCCGGGCTCGCACAGGAGCCCGCAATGAACTCGAAACCCATTTACGAACGTGTCAATCCGGAATCGTTTGCGAAAACCGCAAGCGAAGCCAGCAAGAACATCCATGATCTTATCGAGGCAGATAAGCGCAAGACCGAAGAAGCGCTCGGCAGTTCCAGATGGTCGAAGATGTTCGAGCTCTCAGGAGCGCCCGCGAAGGGCAAGCAATAGAAAGATTCATTTTGTAGGAAGGAGGACGGCGCGCAAGCGCCGTCCATTTTTACGTCATGAAGGTCATTGGTTTTCACGGCACGACAGAACAAGGACGTCTCGATATCGAAAGAGACGGGATTATCACCAAACGTCGACTTAACCGCCGCCCAAAATGGCTGGGGGTGGGTTTCTATCTGTTCCAGGATGCGCCTGAGGCTGCCAAGCTGTGGGCGAGTGAAATCGGTCAACGCCGCGGTCAAAGACCCGCCGTTCTAAAGGCGACGATCAACTTGAGAGACTGCGTCGATTTGACCGACGTCGGCTACTGGAAGCTCTTCAAGGATAACCAGCACAAGTTCGGGACACCACCGCGTGGTCAGCTTGGCCCCGAAGCGCTCTTTCGAGGGCTGAACGAGAAAGAGAAGGAAGAGCTTTATGCCAACTATGAGGACGATCATTACGTGACTGCCTTTGCAGCCGTACTGGAGAAGGATGGCCACGCCGTGAAGTCGATACGCGCCGCCTTTGTTGAGGGGAGCCCCATCCACAGACGCTCATGGTTGTTTGACCGATCACATGTCGCTATCTGCGTACGTTCGGCGGAGGTCATTGAGAACGCAGAGTGGATATAAGGAAAGCTTGCCTTCCGACGCGGTCTCCCCTTCTCGTGCAACGGATTGACTTGACAGCGTCGTGCGGTTTGCGCGAGCGATCGTGAGTGAAGGCCGCCGGGACTTCGCCCGGTGCGTCCAGGCGATCAATTGACTGACGTCCGCTCAGCGCCAGAATAGCTAGAAAGGGCCAATGCCGGCCACCTATCGCTCATCTGAGATAGTGGCTATTTTTAGGACGAAAGTGGAGTGTGAGCTGTTTGAATTGCACGCTGTTTTGCTTTGTTGGCGTAGTTTTCTCGAATGGTCTCTTCTCGCCATCGATCGGATACTGCCTGTAGGTCGATATTCGATAGCTCACTCCCTTCCTTCGCTCGATACCAGTTGATGAAGGGCCCGGCCGCGCTATAACACCAAGGCAACAAATCGCCCCAGCAGTCGAATGCCACGCGGTCATCAAAGACTTGACGATTGATTCCGACAGCTATCAACTCGCAAATATTGAGCCAGATACGAACGCTCTTGTAGGCGTCCGTCGTCTCGTATTTGCCGAAGTCAAAGCCTGGCTTTTTGAACTGCTTAATCTCTACTTTGAAAACTTCGTAGGTGTTCAAGCATTCTTTGTCCATTGAGGACTTCAAGAAAAAATCGATCGTCGCGCGTTTTGCACCGTTAGCTATCACGGTTAACTCCCCAAGCGGGAGCTTGGGATATTCGTTGAGATAAATCAGCGGCAGGACTCCGAAGAGCCAAAGCGTAAACAGAATTAGAGGACTGAGGTCCCGAATTGCTCTACGCATGATGGGTACCTATCACTACGGTCGCCGAAACTGCGTATAGCATTGGCCGCCCTCAGCGCCGACACCCATCCAATCGGCAACCTCAGGGAGCGTGCAAGCAAGAAAACCTTCGTCGCCTCCTGTGCTCGCCGGCGGTGGTCTCGGCAGCAATCGACGTAGATGTCGCAAGGAAAGTGCGGTTTTTCGAGAAACGGCGAACAGAATCTGCGTCTGATCGTACAAAATGGCCGCAGACAGGCCTCGCCCATGCTGCATAATGCGATGCGCCAAGAGGAATGAATCGATAAACTATCGTATTGATTGCGTGAACAAGCCGCACCGCAACTGTGCGCACGAACACATCACTCACGTTGGTGGTCCGAATCCCGACGGATCTGGCAGGTGGAAGGACGCCACGGAAAACGTCGTACGCTTTATCGAAAACAAGAAACATGGCTTCTACACGCAAGAAGGAAATGCGACTGCCTGGCTCGGTGTCCGTGTCAGCGCCGCCGGCAATAAGTTTCTTCAGACCGAGCGAATGTTCGCGATAGCCGGAAGTGAGTTTATGTCGCCCAACGTTTAGTAGTTGAAGTTTTGAGAAGGAAAGACAAAAGACATGTCCGAAAGCTCTAAAGATCATCCAAAAGAAAAGGATGTGTCGATCATCATCGACAAGGAGGAGCACAAGTCGCCCGACCCCACCAGTGGGGCTGCGTTGTACGTGCTAGGAAAAGTCAAGGCCGGCTATGATCTCTGGCGCGAGACCCCCGGCAAAGGCGATGACCAGCGCATTCCCAACGGTTCCAGCCCGGTAGAGCTGAAAAACGGTGATCACTTCTACTCTGCCCAAAGCAGCCTCAATCCTGGAAGTGTTCGTGGCTGAGGGCGATCCGCAAGAGCTTCTGCCCGAGATCGATCGTGAATTCCTGTTGGAGAAGGATTACGCATTCGACGTTGCCAAGCTGGGCGCAGAGATCCACTTGATCCTGCGCGACTTCACGTTTCCCTCGGCCTATATCCCGCAAACCGCGGACCTTCTGATCATCCTGCCAGCTGGGTACCCGAACGCCAATCCGGACATGTTTTGGACGTTTCCAGACGTAAAGCGGGCATCCGGTGAATGGCCAACAAGAGGCGATGCCCATCACGTGTACGGCGACCGCAACTGGCAGCGCTGGTCACGTCACTTTCAAGGAACGTGGCGTGCAGGTGTCGATAACCTCCGCTCTTATCTGGCTGCCGTGAAAACCGAAATCGCCAAGGGCATCTGATGCGTTATTCTGTAACTTTTGCGGAACGGCACTATCGCGAGGTAGAGACCCATCTAGCAACGAAGCCAGACGTCGAGCAGGCCGCTTTCCTCATCTGCCGAATGTCTAAGACGCAGGGGGAGTTTCGCCTTCTGGTGCAAGAAGTGATTGCCGTGGGTGACGAGGATATCCTCGAACAATCGTCTGCGCACATGAAGATCGCTCCTTTGTCGTATGTCCGGGCGATGAAACGAGCGAATGACGCGAAGGCCTGCCTCGTCTTCGTTCATTCACATCCGAACGGCGTTCCCCGGCACTCGCGCCAGGATGACATTGAGGAAGCGAAGCTTTTCCAAACCGCTTACGTCCGCATACGCACTGCGGGCGTTCACGGTTCGCTGGTTTTTACGCCATCAGGAATATCAAGTGGCCGCGTATGGCTGCCCGACGGCACAAGCGCGGATCTGGAGCGTGTAAGGATTGTTGGGAGCAGGCATCGGTTCTGGTTTCCGGACGCGGCTGAGGCCGAGCGTCTCGAATTTTTCGATCGTCAGGTTCGCGCATTCGGGCGCGATATCCAGCGGCTACTCGCCAGATTGCGTGTCGGTGTGATCGGGGTGGGCGGGACAGGCTCCTGTGTCATGGAGCAGCTCGTAAGATTGGGCGTGGGCACCATTGTCATAGCGGACGGAGAGAAATTCGAGAGTTCAAACGTCAATCGCGTCTATGGCTCTCGGGTGATCGATGCCACAATTGAGAAAGTGAAAATCGCCGAGCGCCTGGCGGCGGATGTTGGCCTGGGAACGATTGTTAAGGGCATTCCACAGCCCATTTCATACGAATCCGTCTTGGGGCAATTCCGCGAATGCGATGAGATATTCGGATGCACGGACGATGAGCTGGGGCGGTCGCTGCTCACGCGCCTCGCAATTTATTACCTCCTTCCGGTGTTTGACATGGGGGTAAAAGTCGACTCCGAAGACGGTCTCATTCAAAGCATTCAGGGACGTGTCACGACGCTGATGCCAGGAGCGGCCTGTCTGAATTGCCGGGGACGACTAAGGCCGGATCGGGTACGAGCCGAATCGATTCGGGCACACAATCCCGAAGAGGCGCGTGAATTGGAGCAAGAAGGGTACATTGATCAACTGGCGGATCCCGCGCCCGCCGTAGTGCCGTTCACGACGGCTATCGCATCAAGTGCTGTAACGGAATTTCTGCACAGGCTGACTGGCTGTTTAGGCGCGGACAGGGAGAGCACGGAAGTGCTGCATCTCATTGATGATACCAAGCTGCGAACGAACAGGATCGACCCTAGCCCGCATTGTTACTGCGGAGATTCCAAGTTCTGGGGCCGGGGCGACGTAAAGCCGTTCCTCGACACGACATGGCGGCCTGAATGAGACTCGTCGACTGGATCATATGGATCTGGAATTGGCTGTGGGGGCCAAGCAAGCGTACTTATGTCGGCCCTGTCGTCACGGTAGCCAGCCGCTCCGAGCTGCCGCGCTTTCTGGGCTCCACGTTATACCTGGTTGGCGAGAATCCAAAGTGGGCCGTTTTGAAATGCCCGTGTGGATGCGGAGAGACAATTGACGTGAACCTTATGAAGTCGCGGTCACCATGTTGGACTGTGCTCGTGACGAACGGTCAGGCGACATTGCGCCCGTCAATCTGGGTCCCGGCTGAACGCTGCGGCAGTCATTTCTTCATCAACAATAATAAGGTAGACTGGGTTTAGCGGCTCCAGGGGTCATCGTCATAACCTCACCGTCGGATAGCCGTCCCGCAAGAGATTTACACAGAGCCATCAAGACGAAACCGGGCCAGGTTCGAAGCCGATACTCAATTGGACATCGCCGCCTTTTCCCAAACTGCCGGCGGGTCAGTGCTCAAAGCCATTACCAGGCCAGCCGAAAACAGCGAATAAGGATCCCGACCTCGGTAGCTGCAGACCCCGCGTCGGCGGTCGGCGCGGAATGATGGGTACGGCGTGGGCCTGGAAGTGCTCTGCGGCAATGCCGCCGGATTGGCCGATGTTGGCAAAACCGACTTTTAAAAAACTCATGGCTGCACTTTCGGTGTCAGCGTCGCTCATGGTGACGACATTTGCTTCGTGATCGGCTTTCATCTTCAGGCTGTAGACGAGATAGGAGCCTTCGTCATCATCTATCACGGTGCGGAAGGCGAGGATAACGGCAAGATCAAAGCTTCAGCGAAGCGCGCTGGTACGCAATATCAAAGGCACTCCGCGAAGCGAGGAGGCCCGGCATTGGAGGCGAATCCGGCCGGGCCTCTGAGTCGCCAATCCTGTGCAGGGGCTGACTGACGACAATCAATCATTTCACGGCGGGCTTACGAAATCCTGACGGAAGTGAGTCACTGCCGAGTTCAACTCGGAAACCCGGCACCTCTTTGGTTATAGGCCTGAGCGGAGCATCCATCATCTCTTTTTCCTTTGAGATCAGGCTGAGGAGCCGGAATTCATCGCGAATGAGTCGCGGGACGCCGAATTTCGGCGCGAGTTGCGTCCGCCGGATTATTCCGTGTTGAATTATCAGTCCGATTGTCGCTAGATCGACATGATGCCTGCGGACGGACGCGGCGGCGGAGACCAGTCCGCGCTCCCATCCTCATGACACAGCGAGCCGAAGCATGGTTCTTCCCCTATTCCGCATCTTACGGAATACCAACATCAACAAGGACGCCGAAACCAAGCACGTTGTCGAGGTGCAGGCCGCCCTCGAAAGGGCACGCCATCTGCTCAAGAACAACCCCCGACCTTCGAGTTTCGCGGGCCAACAGACCTATAAGCCTTTTCCTAAAGAGGACGAGTGAGGCCGCCGTACTGATGCGCCTCGTCGAACCATCGCCGGGGCCGCAGTGCTGCTCGCCGCATGCCTTGCAGTCATGTCACTCGATGCTGGCCTGCCTGTGGTGATCGCGTCAAGCAGCGCGATGCTTCGCCTCGGCCAAGTATTTGCAGCTGCCGCTCACACGCACATGGTTTCGTCGGTGGCTCCAGATCGAGCCGGTCGCCTTTCCGGGCTATTTCAATGTTACCTATAGCGGCGTCGCGGGAAATGGCATTGTTTTCTCGCTTTTGGGTGATCGGCTCCCCTTCGGTATGATCGTGCTGATATGTACGGCGAGCGCCTTTCTTGCTTTTGCCGTTGCGACCTTCGCCGTGGTCAGATCAGGGGCGTGATCAATTGGCGTCTCCTGTCGATCGATAGATCCGGGATCAACACTATGCCATGGGATCAGCTGTTCCTTTTAGAACGACCCTTTTCAGATCCGGCATTTCCCGGACAGCAATTCTATTGCTGGCAATGCTCGCTGCTGGAAGGGGTCTTGTCCGCGTTTCCAAGCTGCGCTGCAAGGCTTGACGTTCGTCGAAATGCGTCGGCCAAGCCACGAGCCGCACTCATCGAGAGACTCAGCCAGGATCATCAGTCCGCGGCCGTTCTCATTTTCGAGAAGGGAAGCCTTGCGCCGGCGAACGCGAAGTACGCGAACGGGTTTGCCTATGTCGACGATCCGTTTGCAATCCTTTATCTTTTAGCAGTGCGCCATGGATTTCCGACTGCTCATCCGTGAAGTGTATGCCTTGTAAGCCCGTGATGACCATCAACGGGCTGATGCCAGCAGTGACCCAGCGGGGAACTTCACTTGACTGGCCTGCTTGACCTCACGAGTTTCGCCTTGAAAATCCGATTGCGGATCATCCCGGCTGAGTATTTCTGACAGTACCCAGCTCCGAAACTCTTTAACGGCCTCCAAAGTTCGCGCGTGTTCATTGACAAACATGTAGATTGAGCGATTGACCGGCACAAAGCCAAACGGAGCCACAAGCTCGCCTTTCTCAAGGTTGCTTCTCACGAGAATTCGCGAGGATATTGCGGCTCCAAGCCCACTTTTTGCCGCCTCGACAGCCAGGGAAAATGTATCGAACACGACATGGCGCGAGCCCCGCAAGCATATTGCAGCTGCGCTGGCCCATTCGTTCCAAGCATCCAACCTGGCGGACTCGTGCAGCAGAGGAATAGACAGAATGTTTTCCGGGCTTTTAATCGCCTCGAGCGTAGCGGGCGCACACACAGGGCCAATCATCTCGTTCGATACGTGCACATCACGGACGGGAAGCGGTCGCTTCAACGGGCCGGAAACGAACAATACATCCACCGCGCCAACCGACAGCGAGTCTAGATCCGAAGCGGTCTCAAAGACAAAATCAATGTCCGAACGGAGTTGACGGAACGCACCAATGCGGGGCAAGAGACTGTGCGATAAAAATGTGGTTGAGCACCCCACTACCACTGATTGTCCTGCATCGCGCCTTCGTAGTTCGTAGCATTCTTTCTCGAGCATTGTGAACGCGCTCGCACAGCTGCGCTTCAATTGTTCGCCGTCGGATGTCAGCCGCACGCCCGAGTTATGGCGAACGAACAGTCGCCTCCCGAACCAATCCTCAAGGAGGCGCATCTGATAACTTACCGCTCCGGTCGTTATGTTTAGTCGCTCAGCCGCCTTTGAGAAGCTTGGAAACTCGCTCACCGCCTCAAACAGATGAAGACTTTTTAGAATCGGTAGCTTGCGCATCTGACTTATTTCTTTCTCGCTTCTAGCTGCGATGGTTGTTGTTTTTCCATGCAATGTGCCTCGATGTTCTCCAGCACCGACAACCGTTATTGCTGGCTGGCTGAACCCTGACGCTGAGACCTCTTTCGGCGCCTGCCCGTCACGCCGAACTCACCGGCCTGGCTCCGCGCTTTCGACCAAATCTCGATTGAGGCGCCACAGGCCCTTCGGATCTTGCAGCCTCTGAGGTCCGGTCGCGTTGAGAAACGCCCGCTCAGCGGCGTGACATTACTGCGCGATCTCTCCAGAAAGATGGAACGAAGTTTAGGTTGGAATAGCAATTCCTGTGCCAACGAGGCTCGGAGAAACGTCGGCGATCGACGAGATACGGCCGGCTAGCCATACTGCGTGACGACGCGGTAATTGGCGGCCTGTGTTCGAACGCCTTCATAAAGCGGTGCGAATTCCTCCAGCAGCAGTCAAGATCCGGAGGTGCATCTTGCCCGCCGATCGGTTGTTCGGTGATATCGCCTTACGGGCGCCCGAACGAATTCAACTGACACAACGTGTGACGTCGAAATAACCAATGGTCTGGACTCTATCTGCTTCGATCAGCCGTCCGTCGAACTTGCTCGGAATAAAGCCGCCTCGGTGCATGGCGTATTGGAGGCTAGCGCATAGTGGTCGCGGCGGGGGACGTTTCTGTGGGGATAGCGGTGGCAGTTGCAACGGCGGCGGCAGATACGATGCTGTTCATGATAAGGCTCCTACGCGATATGCGCGCCGACGGCGCGGGAGACGATTCCTTCGCGCCTTCGCAAATATTGTCGCTGCGACCATCGTCATGGTGATCAACTGCGAGGACTGTAGTGGCGACCGCAGAAACGCCGTCGCTCGTCCGTGAGGGTGACAAATTTGTTTGGTCCGCGCGATGGCGGTGGTTAGTGCTGGACATGCTCCGTCTCCGAGTTCGACCTGAATGAAGGGAAGCCCGCAGCGCAGCAGTGACGGCGAGCGATCAAAATCCGGCCTGACTGAAAATAATCAGGCCGCCGCGATGCGTTTTGCAGCGGACTTCGCGCGCAGTTCGATCTTGCGGTTAGGAAGGATCACGTCCCCGTTTCGGGTACCGCGCCACGCTGTGGGGGCAGACGTCGTCCGCCTCGGAGAGTCGACCGTGCCTTTCAGCACTGCCAAGATCTGCCGAAGCAAGAAGGCGACGGCGGCATTGGAGATGTCATGGAAGCAGGAGTGGGATGTGGGTAGATCGGTTACCAGCCTTGGCCATTGGGTAGATTCCTTCGGCTGGGGTTAGGTCGGGCGTTCTGTTCGCTGCAGCGCGTCCGACCGCTTGATTTCATCAAGTTTGAATGTTGTAATACCCAATTATGAAAGAGGCAATACCTAATTCAAGGGGCGGTAGCCGGCCCGGGGCCGGCAGACCTGCTACGGGCAAGGATCCCGTGAGAGCCATTCGCCTGTCTGACGAGTTTTTGGAAAAGGTCGATGGTTGGGCTGCCAAGCAGGACGATGCACCCGGCCGATCAGAGGCAATCCGCCGGCTGGTCGAGATGGGACTGAAGGCAAAAAAATAATCCGCAGACCATGCCGCGTGATGCGTGGGCTCGAGCGCAGCAACCGAAGAGCCTCGACTGGGGAATTTCCCCACTCCCGGACTGGAGCCGTTAACCATTCAGAAAAGGTTTGTGCCGGGTTAGCCTTGTGCCCGCGCCGAAATCACATGTGATTCGCTAGACTGCAACCCGAAGGCGCAAAAGTGCCGCGGGGGTCGCGTCGTGTCAAAGTCGAGTAATGTTTCGCGTGGGCCGGCTTTAACGCCGAAGTCGTTCATTGAACGCTGGGCCGGCCAAGAGGGTGGGCAAGAGCGTTCAAACTATTCGATGTTCCTGCGCGAGCTGTGCGAGGTGATCGACGCCCCGATACCCAATCCCGCGTCAGCAACACACGCATTTAACGATTACGTCTTTGAGCGCGTCGTCGAGCGCAAACGGCCCGACGGAACTACCGAGCGCGGTCGGATTGATCTGTACAAACGCGATTGCTTCATTCTCGAAGCGAAACAAAGCCGCCTCAAAGGACCAAAACGGGTGGTCGAAGGACAGGCCGACCTATTCTCGGACTTGAAATCGCAGCCTGAGCACGTTGATGCAATAGATCATCTGATGATCAATGCTCGACGCCAGGCCGAAGGCTATGCGCAGGCTCTGCCGGAGGACCACTCTTACCCTCCGTTTTTGCTGACATGCGACGTCGGCAGAACTATCGAGGTCTATGCCGATTTCTCCGGTCATGGTCGTCACTATACTCAGTTTCCCGATGCTCGCCGATTCCGTATCGACCTTGCTGACCTGAGTGATGCCAGCGTCCGCGAGCATCTGCGTCGTATCTGGGTAGAGCCGCTCTCGCTGGATCCAGCCGCACAGACCGCCAAGGTCACGCGAGAAATTGCCGGCACGCTCGCCGAGATCTCGAAGGCGCTCGAAGCCCGTGGATTTGCTCAGACCGAAGTGGCCGTTTTCCTAATGCGCTGCCTTTTCACGATGTTCGTTGAGGATGTCCAACTGATCCGGAAAGACAGCTTCAAGGAGATTTTGTCGGACTGCGTGGCGCATCCTGATCGGTTTCCCCATGAGATGAATGATCTGTGGAAACACATGGACGTCGGCGATTATTCGCCGGCTGTCGGCGAGAAGTTGCTTCGGTTCAACGGCAAACTTTTCAAAAAAGCGAAGGCTCTCCCGCTCCTAAAAGCAGAAATCGTCTTGCTCCGGAGCGCTGCAGAGGCTGATTGGCAGGATCTGGAGCCTGCCATATTTGGCTCGCTCTTTGAGCAGGCCCTAAACGACGAAGAACGAAAACGGCTTGGGGCTCATTACACGCCAAGGGCGCACGTCGAACGCCTGGTCAATGCCACCGTCATAGAGCCGTTGACCGAGGATTGGATCGCCGCGCAAGCGTCCGCGGAAAGAGCGCTGCGATCAGGGTCGAAGTCGAATGCTATTCGAGAAGTTGGAGACTTTCTACAGCGATTGTCCAGCGTTCGCGTGCTCGATCCCGCTTGTGGAACGGGCAACTTCCTCTACGTGGCGCTACGCTTGATGAAGCAGCTTGAGGGTGAGGTCCTGAAGCAACTACAAGATTTGGACGGAGAGAACGCTCTCGCGAAATATTCGGGTGTATCAGTTAAGCCCGATCAGTTCCTGGGAATGGAGGTCAATAAGCGAGCCATCGAAATTGCGGAATTGGTACTTTGGATTGGCTATCTGCAGTGGCACCTTCGTACTCGGCCCGATCGTCCAGCCGAGCCGGTGCTCGGAAACAGCGACCATATCGTGGAACGCAATGCGCTGCTGACTTGGAACGGTTTCCCGACGGTGCCATCGCGCCGGTCGGCAACTAGCGCGAAGAAGTCGACCTATTTGGGCGCGAATGTCCGAATACCGCCCTGGCCTGACGTGGATTTCATCGTGGGCAATCCGCCATTCATTGGCGGAAAGGACCTTCGTGACCGACTTGGAGCTGACTATGCGGAAGCACTATGGCGAGTCTACTCGCACGTAAATTCATCCGCCGACTATGTCATGTACTGGTGGGACCGTGCGGCTGAAGTTTTGGCGCGTAAGGAAACTCGGCTCCGCCGCTTCGGCTTCGTCACTACCAATTCGGTCACGCAGGTCTTTCAACGCCGCGTCGTCGAGCAGCGTCTTAAGACCGATCGGTCGATCTCGATCGTGCTTGCGATTCCGGATCATCCGTGGACAAAGGCCAACTCGGATTCCGCTGCCGTACGTATAGCCATGACCGTAGCTGAATTTGGTGCGCGCGAGGGCGTTCTGCGCGAGGTGATCAAGGAAGACCGTATCGATACCGACGAGCCCATCATCTCGTTTATCGAACGGAAAGGGCTGATCAATGCAGATCTAACGATTGGAGCTGATTTGACACGCGTCAAGCCGTTATTGGCGAACGACGCGCTGTGCTCGCCCGGAGTCAAGCTCCATGGCGACGGATTCATCGTTGATCGCGCTACAGCGAAGCTTCTAGGTTTGGGGCGTCGTGATGGACTCAAGGCGCATATTCGAGAGTACCGCAACGGTCGGGATCTCACCGGTCGCTCCCGCGATCGGCTGGTCATCGACTTGTTTGGGCTCAATGCGAACGAGGGTCGAAAGCGATATCCGGAGGTTTACGAGCATCTACTGCAGCATGTGAAGCCACAGCGAAAACTTGCTTTTGATAAGTCCGGGACGAAAGATGCCGCCGAATATCTGAATCGCTGGTGGCTATTTGGAAAGCCGCGACAGGAACTCAGGCCGGCCTTGGCGGGCTTGAGGCGTTATATCGCCACCGTCGAGACGGCAAAGCATCGAGTCTTTCAATTCCTCGATGCCTCGATCCTTCCCGACAACATGCTGATCGCAGTCGGGAGCGACGATGCTTATCATTTGGGGGTGTTGTCTTCACGGATTCACAGTGTCTGGGCGTTGCGCGCCGGAGGCTGGTTAGGGGTCGGCAATGATCCGCGATACTCGAAATCCAGATGCTTTGATCCGTTCCCGTTTCCAGACACCCCCGCCGTGGTCAAGCGACGCGTCGCTAAACTCTCGGAAGAACTTGATGCTCTGCGAAAAGATACGCTCGCGGATAATGCGGACCTCACGCTGACAGCGCTTTATAACGTTCTCGAAGAGATCAGGGGCGGTCTTCCGCTGGTCGAGAAGAGCAAAGACATCAAGGAGCGCGGTCACGTGCTCATCCTGAAGGATCTGCATGATCAGATTGATGCGACTGTTTGTGAGGCTTACGGTTGGAAGGCGGACATCGTCGACAATGACATCTTAGCCCATTTGGTTGCACTCAATGAAGAGCGAACGAAGGAAGAGGCCCGCGGATTGATTCGTTGGGTTCGACCCTCATATCAGATCGACAAACTTGGTGCACTCGCCCACCGGGCGGACAAGGTTCAGGAAATCTCGGTCGCGAAGGTCGCGCGAGCCAAACAGGCTTTTTCTCAGGAACCCAGAAAACAAGCGGGCCAAATCCTACAGTTGCTGCGTCGGAGCGCGAAGCCTTTAACTGCGGATGCCGGAGCCTTCAAAGAGGGCGACCGAATATTGCTAGACGTCAGGGACATTCTTCAGTCGTTCAGTCGACTGGGAGACGCGAGATCCTTCGACAACGGGATGAGCTTCATAGCACAATCTGCATGAGCATTAGCCCGGCGCCGGTGGCTTTAATTGGGCGCGGGGTCGGAAATTCCGACAAATCCCGACATTCGACAAATAGCGACACGAATTTCCGACCGATACGCCTCGTTCGGTAGTTGATCGCAGGTAGCGCGCCGCGCTGCGCCTGCATCGCAAAACGAGGCAAATGATGCAGTCCAGCATTTCCGAATCCGATGCGGGTGCTTCGATCATCCCGCTGCGGCAGGCTTTGGCGCCTTCCAAGCCCAAGTCGCAGGCCGAGCGCGCCAAAGCCTATCGAGCCCGCAAGAAGACGGCCAATACGCCGGGTGGTGCACAGGCGAATGCTGGCCCTCCGCAAGCGCCCAGCGGTGCTGAATAGCAAACGCCCGTGACTTCTCCTTCGGTGGTCATGCCGTCACGGCGATCGCTGGCTCCGATCCTTCTGTCGATCGCCGCGGTGAGGCTGGCCATGGTCGGTCTCGCCATGAATGGATGGTTCGCTCGGTCGCTCGGCTCGAGCGACGTCGCCGGATGGCTGTTCCTGGCCGTCGGCGTCGCTGCTGATCTCGTTGCGCTCATCATGCCCCCCTGCGCAGGCGCGCTGTGGCAGTCCCGCCTGCGCACCCGGGCACTGGTTGGCTGGGCGGCGTGGCTGGTGACGTTCGCCTTCGCCCTCACGGCGGGCGTCGGTTTTACGTCCACCAACATCAGCGACGTGACTCTTGCGCGCGCGTCACGCGTCACGCCGGCCGTGACGGCCGCCCAAGCGGCCTTGGCCGATGCCGTGACTGCCCGCGATCGGGAGTGCAAGGGGGGATAGCGAGAGGCCGCCGTCGTCGAGCAGCGGCGGGCGATTGAAGCGGCCATGCGCTCGGTCGACCAAACCGCTGATCCTCAAGCCCAGGCGGTCTCGGGTGGCGTGCTTAAGCCGGTTGCCGAGGATTTCGCCATGTTCCGGCTCGTTATGATGGCCCTTCTCCCGCAGATCGGTGGGATCCTTCTCATGGTCGGGCGACCGCCCTCACCTGTGCAGAATGGCAAAAAGGCCCCGCTTTTTCCGACGCGATCGGGGTAAGGTTTGATTCGCCCGGGGCTAGGCCGGCCAGCCGATAAGTCGATCCCATACTCGGTTGCCTCGCAGACTTCACGTATGGGCCGCCTGGTATGGGAGGCGACATTGCAGAGCTACACAGGTGTACCCGAGCTTCATTGCTCGAGCACCGACCGTGAAGAGCGGTTTGGTAAGGCGAAATTCGGTGACGGATGGATCGGCCGTCAGTCGGATGGTGACTTGTTGTTGCTCGCCCGTGTGCGGGACCGAAGCGGGGACTGGCAGAGCTTCGGTTCGGAAGACGGTCGCGAACGCCATTCGCCCGATTACGTCGGGCCGCCTGGCAATCAGGATGTTTCGGACGCTCTGAACCGGGCGCTTCAGCGGAAACGAAAGCTGGCCCAGGTCCGAGAGCTGCTGACCTTACTCGATCGTTTCGCCAATTCGACGAATCCAGCACTTTCCGAAATCTCGGACGATGAACTCGCGAAATTGACGGAAGCGCGTCAGATCGCGAGCACCGTCGAGCGCTCTCTAGATCCTCGGCACGATTTACCAAGTGCCGGCGACCACGCTCGGTGGCTGGAGAAAACCCTTGTCCACCTTTCGGCCTGTCAGCGGGTGAAGGAGGCGATTGGTTGGGAAGAGATCGCGGACCTAATCGACCCGACGTGGCTGAGGGCAAGAGGGTTTGGCCCTTCAACACCCGTTGATATCGGAGCACATCCACGTGTGCTGCTCGGCAATGGCGAGGTCACCGTCGGCAATCCAGGAGGCATGCCGGCAAATACTCGAGAGTTTCAGCCGCTCAGGGATGCACGACCATGTCCGCTTGTCGACATTGGTTGTCAAGCAGACACGCAACGAGCTTCTCCTTGCCGAAACACACAAAGCGCCGGCCCCATTGTCGAGCTTATCGATAGACATGACGGGCAGGGCGAAGCTCGACTCACATCGTATGACGGCTGCGACCACCAGCGTCCCGGCCATTATTCTTTCGATAATCCGCAGCCTGGATCTGGCAGAGCCGCCGAGCTTTAGGCAGCCCGGGCCGAAAGGTGAGATAGCGCCGAGTAGCTCACCAGTTCGCGTGGTGACACGGACACGCTGACCGGGCGCTATAGGTTCCCACTTGCACCTCGATCCGCGCGATGGCCCTGGGGCAAGGGAATGGGGGGAGCCTAAGCGTTCGTTCCATTCCTCCTTCCTCTGCGCCATAGGCAACGGATGCTGCGAGCATCAACATGATTACCAAATGCCGCACAGCCCACAGCGCTCCGATCGAGACGGGCACAGGAGTGGTCTCCTCCCCATTTATGATAGTGCCGGATCACCTGACACGGCGCCTGCAGATCGGCCCGAGACTTGGATGGAATGCTACCTGCTGCACCTGAATTTGCGAGGCCACCTGCTCGATCAGAAGGAAGCGTCGAACATCCTGGTAACGCCCTTCGCCGAGCGGTTCCTGGATCGGGTCGAAGATAGTGTCAACTTGAAGGTGCTGTAGTGGGATTTGATCTGGCTGAAAGCCCAGAGCGTCACCTTCCGAAATTTGGATGACAAACAGAGCAAAGAACGAAAGCGCTGTGAACAGCGGCCTCATATCGCTCTCCAGGCACAAACGATGCTGAAAATTGATTGGTCAATCGCAGTATAAGTATGGGCAATGCTACCTTAGGTTAACAACGAGCACAAGCGCCCACATTGCCTGCGTTGCTTCACGTATCACTAAAGTGAGTGCACACCGGAAACCCTCGCTGCTTGCTTTGAGCGCAGGGCCTAGCGAACGAGCAGACGGTACGCCCATAGCTACCGATTCCAGAAATCGGGACTGCACAACGCTATCCGCATTTTGCATCACTGTTCGTCTCTCTGCGGCCATTCTCTGTGCCGCGACGCAGCTTTTCCTCCTTGTTTCCGTAAAACACGCACTTTGTCCTCGCGATGCTGCCTTCAACTCTGCTTCCGTCACACGCGCTGACGCTCATGCAAAGGGGTTGGACCCTGATCTCTTCGACCGTCGGGACGTGGAGGCGCGTCGAAAGAGCCGACCGGGCTCTATGCGCGAGCGCGCCGGCCAAGCGTCCCAGCCTTCAGTCACGATCCCTCGCACGATAGAATTAAAGGGGCGCTACCCCTGGTGCCTGCAAGGGCGCGATGCTCGGCCGCTTTTCCCCGGTCTTCCGCGCTTACGCTTTTGCAGACCGGGAGATACCCTCGGGCAGCGTCCGTCCTTGCACTTACATCCCCGGTCTCGGCTTCAGCGCGGCTTTGCGCTGAACCTAACTCATGAAGAAGAGGTGAGGGTGCTTAGTGTGAGTCCTCAGGTTTTACTTATTTGAGACGTACCACGAACGATAGCTTTCATGGCACCAACCGCATTGATCTTAGGGACAGTGATTGGCTACGGTCCTGGTCGATCAGATGCATTCTTTGGCGCAAGGGGTGTTCTTTCACTCCACGCGCCAAATCGCGTTTGGCTTTCCGCAGGAGTGCCCCATGTTCGTGCGCACCAACAAAGTCAGAACGTCCCGCCCCAACTCGCTTTCCGACCTCGGGATTACAAGCAGCTCCGATCGGAGCGTCAACTTGAGTGAGTTCACCTACAGGAAGGGGAAGGAGATTTACGGCGAGAAAGAACCCGCCGCGTACGTCTATCAGGTTACCAAAGGTGCGGTCCGAACCTACAAACTGCTCTCGGATGGTCGACGCCAAATTGGCGCGTTTCATCTGGTCAGCGATATCTTCGGACTAGAGAACGGTGAGAACCATCGGTTCACCGCAGAAGCGGTCGTGGAGACTACGGTTCGAATAATCAGGCGCACCAGCCTTGAAGACGCAGCCGAGAATGATGCGGTCGTTTTTCACAATCTGCTCAGGATGACCACTCAAAGTCTACAACACGCCGAAGACCATATGCTGCTGCTTGGACGAAAAACCTCGCTGGAAAAGGTGGCGGCCTTTTTGCTTGAAATGGACGAGCGATCCGCTGCGGCCGGCGCATTGTCCCTCCCGATGTCCCGCCGCGATATCGCCGACTACCTTGGCCTGACGCTCGAAACCGTTTCGCGCGCCGTGTCCCATCTACACAGACGGGGAATCCTCGATTTTGTCGGGAGAAATCAGCGCGAGATCGTGATCCGCGACCGTCGGCGGCTTGCGAGCTTTGATTTGCAAAGTTAATTCGCCGGGCGACTTCTTCTTCGCAAATGTCGCTCTCCCTGCTCACAGCCAGCTAAAGGGCGGGCATCACTGCAGCCTCAGTTGTCGAACGATTCCTGATCGTGGCTGGCGGCAGCTGTATCTTCCGTTAATTCTGCGCCTGCTCCCGCGGCGAGACCGAAATGATGGTCCTATTGTGCGAAGTGCGACGTTCCTGATTTCCCATTGGATAGGTCTCTGCACACGATCGCAGTCACGCTAGCCGTGGTCGCATAATTCCGCTGTCGCAGCTGATGGATCGACGGCGGGAAGGGGTCGCCAAAACTTGCCCTAATGCTTCCTCAAATCGCTTAGCTTGCGCATGTAATAGCCCTGCTCCACTATGGCCAACCTGATCTCATCGCTAATGCTGGCGACTCGCCTTTTCCTCCTCGGCCACTTCCCCAACGCGCCACTTAGCGGCAATGACGAACCCTGCGTGACGACCAGCAAATCACGTTTATCGTTCACATAAATGTCGAACATGCCCCCTCCGAGCTGACATGCATCGTCAGGGTGCCTCCATCGGTCTTCGGGGAGTGGACCGCGCCTCGACAATTGTGTGCCTATGCCTCCCATTTGGGAGGCGCGGCTCGCGGCTTCGTCGCCTAGAATGAAACGATTGGAAATGACGCTGCATTTGATGAACTCTAATATTTGAAGAATGGAGACTGCAATGTCAAAGCGATTTTTATTTGCTGCCGCAGCGGTTTTGCTGGCGTGTGGCGGCACCACAGCCGCGGAGCTACCCGTTTACGCAATCACGGGTTTGCCGATGCCGATCACGCCCCACCAGCTTGCGACGTTGGACCCGGCCAACGCCGAGGAACGGGCGCCCACCCCCCGGCTTACGCTTGGTGGAATGCCGGGCTCTCCGCATCAGATCGCAGTGTTGACGCCGCGCGCCAAAGTGGGTCGACGGACCGCCGCTCCACAGGTGGCGAGAGGCGACCTCTCTCCGCAATAAGTGATCTGGTGCGGCAACATTGCGCCCAGCGCAACTCGTCAAATTTGCTTCGCCGCGCTTGGCCACATTATCGGGAAGGTCGCTCAACTCCATACCCGGTCGACGGAGATGAATCGGTTTGAGCTGGAGTTCACAGAATGAGTGCAGTGACGCATCGATAAGAGCGCCGCCCAGGAGCTGTTGAGCAAGAATGCCGACCAGGCTCCCGGAGGATGTTACGTTTTCCTGAAGAGGCTCGCCGCATACCTTTGCGAGGAGAGGGGACTGCTCTCGAGAGGTCCCGCTTTCGATCTGGCCTGAAAGTGAGTTATATTTGATCGCACGAGGCTTGGACGTATCGTCGCAGTATCGGTTCTGATGCTGTCAACGAGCCGCACGATTTCTACGGGGGTACGAAGTTCCAGCTTTTTCATCATCCGAGCACGATTGACCTTCACCGTCACCTCGCTGACATTCAGCCTGATCGCGATCTGCTTGGCGAGCAATCCGTCTGCCACCAACGGTAAGATGTCACGCTCCCGTGCCGTGAGACCCTCGACACGTAGTCGGGCTTCGCGCGCGACGTGCTCGCGCTCCAGCCGACTTCGGTCGCGTTCAACGCCAAGCCGCACCGCATCATAAAATTCCTGCTCGCGGAAAGGCTTGGGCAGAAAGTCCACCGCCCCGCGTTTCATCGCTTCCACGGAAACCCGAATATCCGAAACGCCGCTGATAAATACGATCGGAATCAAGATTCCTGAATCGGCGAGTGTTTTCTGCAACTCCAAACCGGTCGGTGACGTGCCGGGGAAGCGAACGTCCAGCACCAGACATGACGGGCCATCAGAGAGATCCTCCGTCATGAATTCGTCAATCGAGCCGAACAGTCTCACCTGAAGTCCGGCATCCTCGCAGAGACTTCCGAGAGCACTCCTGATTTTCTCATCATCATCAACCACATAAATCGTTGCCGGGCTCGTACTCATGATTAAAAATCTCCTCGATCAATTTATTTTGTCGCGGGAAGGGAGCGGCGCCGGTTCCGCGCGAAAAATCAGGCAATCATTCTGGTTCAGCTGCGTGACAATGCTGCGGGCCAAATTATAGCTATTGGATTTCGTTCCTGTGGCCGGCGCTTTGATGGGTCGGCAATCTACTCACGTGCGCCTTCGTGCTCGGTAAAAGCAATGCTGCCAACTCTAGCCCCTGCTCGCGCCTTCGCAAAGAGGCTTTGAGCTCATCGAAACAGGCTGGCCTTCGAACTCAAAATCCGAACTGGCGAAGAACGGACACTGCATGCGGACATCCGCGAACCAAAACTGGTTGCGCTAGTTGTGGAAATAGAGATAGCTGCTGAGAGGCGGTCTCGTCCCAAGATCCGTGTGAGTGCTTTTTGGGGAAAGCTTTTCTCTTATCGCCAGATTGGATGGTCCAATTCACTCCGCCGCATGTGGAAGAAAAGAGATCTCACCGACTGTCATGTTGAGAAGGACGAACATCCGTGAGGCCTATCTGATCGACGCCGTTCGCCGCGTTAGCGCGCGCACCGTGATTGGGCAAGCATATCCAGCGGGGGCGTCCACTACGCTTCATCCCGCGAACACGGCCGATGGCTGAATCACGAGAATGTTAGGCCGTGTACCAAAAGCTTGGCGGCGCGATGCGATGATGACCATGTCACAAAGCGACTGAGGTCGTGCAGGGATACAATATATCGCGAAGTGCCAGAAGCGGTTATCGAGCGTCAGGGGGATGACGTCCAACCACTACCTATTGGTGGGCGAATGCCCAGCATTCTTTTCGTTCGAATTTCATCGCCGCTTGAGAACCACTGGCGGAGAGTAACACGTTTTGCGATCGTCCCCCTCAGTGTGGGCCCAAATACCCCGGCGTAAATGTGGCGTCTGGTTCAGGTCTGTGTAATGCCAGCTAAATCGTGCGGACGCTTAGCGCCTCTCGCGCCCTGCTCGCGCCGTTCAATGGGCGGACGATCGTGTCAAAAAGCTGCGCAGTCTCGCAATCACACGCAGAATTTCGGAAGTGAAAGCAGTTGAATCGGGAGCCCTAAGCTTTGAAAGCCGGTAACCTGCTGCAGGATTGAGTTGGGCTGGAGGGGCACGTCTCTTGCGGGCAGGATTGGTGTCGCTCCGACCGATCAGTACATCGAGTTAGTAATCCGCGGCAGAGCGCGAGGAGTTAGACACGGGGCATTATGATGCACGACCATCACGATATGCAATTCGAGGACCTTGCTCAGGTTCTTTGGAAAGCACGCCTCCGGCGTTCAGCTGATCTCGGGGCGTGGCTGAGGCGGCTCCTGGAACAACGCTATCGATCCAAATGTCAGCGAGAGACCACGCCGTAATCGAACAGCATGGCTCCCCCCCGTTCCGTATTATCGCAGTCGACTATCAGCGTCTTCTTTGTCTTCTCGATTGCTCGGGCAGAGAAGCCAATGGTTTGAACATGTCATGTTCATGTATTATCGCGAGATTGGTTTCAGGCGCATGAAGGTGGATATCGAGACGGAGGCGCTGGCGCTTGTCCTCTTGTTCAGCGCGACCGGGTTCCTTCTCTCGCTTGCATTAGCCATGTACTGGCCCGAGATCGCTGCCGCCTATCTGGACGTAGTCCCTTAAGGCCCTCGATCGCGACAGCTTCTAGGAATGGATGAGGACCAAAGGGTCATAGAAGAGGCTTCTAGGGACGACCAGTGGAGCTCAATGAGGATGGCAGCGATGATGCCCTGACCATGTCTCCTACGCTGAGAGTGCTGTTACGACGACACTGGTTGAGTACTCCATCAGCGAAATCCATGAGTGACGGGGCGATGCAAGGTCAAGCGCGGCCTCTGTGCGAGGCGGTCGCGGCTTGGCTACCTGACGAGCCGGAGGCAGGGGCTGCCTGGCAGGCCTTCAGCCGAGAGCCGGGTGCGCAAGAATACGCTCGCTTCCTCGACAGGCTATTGGACACTGTGAACTATGGCAATCGCGAGTTCCGGCAGGCGGTGGCAGACGATCTGCGTCAGGCAGCGACCAGGCCGGGATTGCGCGCCCAGTACTTCCAGTCGGCCGTCGGAGCGAGCGAGAGCTGCCAGGATCGCATTACTTTGGCTTGGAACGGAATGCAGAACGCACGGCTGAACGCTGATGTCGAGGAGGGAGCCTACGACGAGCGGCTCGACAAGCTTCTCGAACAAGGCCGGCTCATGTTCCGTTTGGGCGAGCTAGAGAGGATTGCCCGCGACAAGGTCAACTCGCTCCGGTTGGTCGACGAGATAGAGGTCTATCTCGCATATCAAGTCAAACTGCGCGAACGGCTGGACCTCAGGCACATCGCCCCGCACATGCGCTTCTACGGCGCGTCCTACGTTACCGAACACGACCTTGTCACCGCCGAGACCTCGGTGCGAAACAAGGAGGCGGTGGGATTCGCCGACTATCTTGCAACGAGCTGGCAGCCCTGGGAGACGGTGCTGCGCCGCATCTCACCCGAAGCTCATGCAGAGATGCAGGATCGGCTCGTCGATGCGATGGATGATGAATTCAAGGGTCGACTGGCGGAACGGCTCGCCGATCATCACCTCGTCGCCAACGCCGACGCCGAGCGGCAGATCGGAGCCGAGATTCGCGACGAGATCGCCCGCGAGATCAAGGGCGCGCTGACGCGTCAAGTGCTCGGCGACCACGGCCTCACGCTTCGGCCGGCAACGCCTGCGCAGACCGCAAAGGCGGACGGGCCGGTCGGGGCGGGCGGATCGTAGCGGTCGATGTTCGGAACAACGGGACCGGCTCTCGTTGTGCTGACATCCGCTTGTCGATGAATCCCTGCCGAGACGTATCGTGCGTCCAGACGAAGCGCCGGCGCGGCTGACGACATGGGTATCCACCAACGCCGATGCCCCTGTCATTGACGGCGATGGCCTCTCGCTCGAGGCGACTCGGATCTGATCGATATAGCCGTAGAAATCGAGCTTCAGCAGAAAATGCCGCATCATATGGCACCTTGGCAAGTTCGCTCATCCTGATGCGATCGTGTTCCTCAGAGCTGGAGACTCTTCCCCGCCTCTCGTCGACTATTGCGGTGTAGGACGCTTAAATCATTGCCGGCGAAGTCTATCGCTGTCAGGTCATACACCACGACGCTTCGAGGAAAGACTAGAGACTGGTCTCGAATTCATCTGCTCGGGACACCCACTCGTTTCTCTCATGGACTATTGCCCGCCCGCTCGGTATCGCCGACGAAGGAGATTTGACGATCTCAGCCGCTCCGGAACACTTGGTGCATCTACCCAAAATCCATTTCTCAGCGGCATCGGCAGAATCAAAACTTCCGATCAAAAGCTCCGAACGGCCGTCAGCACGCAGCTCGTGGATCATATAGCGACCGGAAAGATGCCAGCAAATTGAGTAGTCAGAATGCCTGTCTGGGCGCATGGCTACATCGGGAAAGAGAATCGATTGGTTGCAGCAGTATCGATTCGTAAGTTAACCGCGCAGTGCCTCATGTCCATACATACGAAGGTTTGAGCCTTTGGTCGATCGAGGTGCCGAAAGTGCTTCGGATGACGCCTCATTCGGCCAAAATCGAACTTCCGATCGCAACATGCCCTACCAACGGCCAGCTGTCGGTACCAAGCACGTGTGAGACAACATTTCGGGCGTTAGATCGGATGTAGACGTTGCTGCTGCCGCCGCCGATGATGTCAAGCGCGCCTGCGAGATACTAGGAGGCAGCGCCAGACGCTCAGTCGTCAGGTCAAACACGTTTCTGCAAAGGATTCGGGCCGCCGGGGCATCGTTTCCTGGCACGTTAGCTTACAAAAGTCGGCGACAAGTGCAGAATTAAGTCATCATCCCAACTCTTCTGCTCTACGCCTAATCACTACGATGGCCAAATACTTGTCGGCCGGCAGGGCCGTGACCGCGAACCAGCTGCGCGCGCTCAACGATTCACGAGTCGGAGAGCCAAGGCTTGAGTTTTGTTCGGCCGTCGCTGGATAGGAGACGGACCTCAGCCTGCTAGACGAACGTCAGGCCGTAAAGCAATTTCATGAGCCGCTCAAAACTTCGGAAATACTTATTGTCCTCCAGACTGGCAGCGAGCTTTCCAAGAAGTTCGACATCAGCTTATCGAGCGCCCATGGCGGCGCAGGGAGACCTTTGAAATCGTCATTGATCCGAGGCGCTGCGTCCTACTTTGATGGCTTGACGAAGAACGAGATGCAGCCATGGTGATTGTTGTAGAACCACTGAAAGCTCTGCGGCGCCGGCAGAACCGCTTCATTGACATAGAAGATGAGCTCTCCCGGAACCTTCGGAGATACGTACTCGGAGATCTTTCTGAAAGTCGGATTCGGGTCCGGCTCGAGGAAATCGACCTGATCACCGAATTGGCCGTAGCGTGCGATCGGCTGGAACCACGGCTCGCCATAGTAGCGTCGTAGCGGCAGCTTGAGCACGTGTAGAGCCATTTGATACCAACTAAGCCGTGTCGCATCCGCCGGATCGCCGAAGGTGCTGTAGCCACGGCCATCCGTCGTGACACCTGCATCGCGCAGAGGGACACCCGGCTGCGTACAGGCCGCGTGATCATCCTTATAGTTCGGGTGTTGCTTTTTGAGCTCGTCAAGGTCTGGTGTGGTCCATATGAAGTACCTGTCCAGCCGTCCGATCTTGTAGCCGGTGGCATGACATACTTTGCTGGCATCGAACGAGATCAGGACGCCGCCGTCAGGAATGTCTGTGGGCGCTGCAGATCTTTCGCAAATGAGGCCCGCCTGGTCGACTGCCGTGAAGAGAAACTTCGCGGCAACCGTGACTGTCAGATAGGCTAAGATCGCCGCGGAAATTGCTGGGCCAACGTAGTATTTCCAGATCGATTGCACAAACAGCAGGCCGCTCTTCGGATTGCGCTCCGGCTTGACCGACACGGGAGTCAGTTTTTCGTCAAAAGCCTTCTTCCAGAGCCCCTGCATCTGTCCGGTAACGCTGGAAGCGACACGACTGCTTCCATACAGCAGGGCGGTCAGCACGAGCGCCAATACGCAGAATGTGAAGGGGTAATCCGCGTAGGAGCTAAGCCAGCCGGAGGCCCAGCCTGGAACGAAGCCGCTGGCCGTCCGAATGATGTCCGAAACGATGCCAAGCGGGTTCGCATCTGCATTGATCGAATTGCCGCGTCCAGCCAGCGGAAAAATGATCGCAAAGGCCGTCGCCGCGAGAGTTGAGAAGTACAGGGCAGCGCGTAAGTACACTCTCGGCCAAACCCCTTTTCGCTCTGCGCTGACGCGCGCAGCGGCCTGGCTAGCGGTCTCGTAGACGCCGTTTCCCGGCTTGGTTGGAAGTCTCTTGACTTCGAACGTGCAGTAGTCGGCATTCTCCGGATGCGGGACCGGCTTAGCCATCACGATATCGTATTCGTGCGGAATCCCGATCGGCGCATAGACATGCGCGTTATTCTTGATACGACGTAGCGCGGTCTCGTGGATCTTGGGTCTTTCGATGTAAACCTCGTCCCCCGTAGTTCTGGAAAACCGCTGGTCGCATAGCCATGAAAGCCGACGAGGGCCATAACGATAGTAGGCGCCAAAACCCGAGCGTGGATCGTAGAGCCTGCCGTCCTTGTCCTGCGCCTGTCTCACCTCGGCCAACGCAGCCGGGTTCTCGGTCTTGAATTTGAGGCCACACGCTCGAGCCTCCTCCATGATCCAGCAAAGAGGGATTTGGGCCAGCGAGTCGTCGGGATAACCTCCGCCCACATTCGCATGGACGCCGCCGAACCAGACCTGCACGATCCGCTCGCTGGCGGTAAAGCCCGGTTTTTCCGTCTCTGCTGGCGCCATCCATTTCGGATCGCGCTCGTTCCAGAGAATGGGATGAAAGGTCGTCCGCTCATCATCGAGTGAAAGTGCGTGGCAGGCGCGTTTCACCTCGTTGCCAAGCGTGTGATTGGGGAGCTCGAGCGGCCAGATCCATTGGCTCACTCCACGCGTCATCTCGTCGATCGGCAACCCGTAAGCCGCCACCGTGTCCCACAGGCCGAGAAAACGGATCTCAACGGCATGTCGGCGAGCTGGGACCTCTGAATCCGATGCGAGGATAGGCCGACCGATGAGCTTTCGGAATCCCTGATAGAGCAAATACCAGTTGGTATGAAAGTGCTTGCGCTGGTAGTCGCGATAGGCCTGACGGGCCTGCCGATCGAGCTCCTCTTCCGAGATGCTACTCGCATCGATCAGCCCCTGGTCCAGGATCAGCCCCGTCAAGACCCTGATCGTGAAGGCGCCGCGCGAAAAGCCGAAACCAAAGATTTGGTCATCCTTGCCGCGGTGATTGCGGCAAGCAAACTTGTAGAGCTCGCGCACGTTGCGGCGAAGTCCGATGCCGAATGCGCCGCCTAACAGCGCAAGCGGCTTGAATGAAGAGGTGCCGACGCCATCATCGTAGAAGGCGACCTGATCGTCGTTCGAGAGGTCAAGTGCGCAGAATAAGCGCCAGACATTCGTGCGCCAGACCTGGGCGGCCGAATTGCCCGTGCCGTCGGAAAGGAGGACGATTCGTCTCGGCATGTTGGCTTTCCTCACCGCAGGAGCAAATGCAGATTGAAGAATTGAATTTTGTTTGAACTCTCGCCTTGCAGCCCGGCTGCTCATTGACGATGCGACGGGGGCGCACACAAACAGTTGCACGCCCCCGCCGCGAGTACAGCTACCCCGCCCACTGGGCCTTCAGATCATCGACGCTACCTGCAAACTGGTCGCAGTCGAGGCGGTTGCGCCGGTCTCCGGGAATTCCCGGTACAGTCTTGCGCCCGGGCCCTTTGTCGCCGTCGGTGTACTGCCACAGCCAATACGTTTGCCAGCTCCGCTGCACGGTTGGATGGTTGCCATATTGCGCCAGCCAAAGCCTGTGCGAGCCGAAAAACGGATCGCTCCTGTTGCCAAGTGCGGTCTTTAGCGTGTCTCCGCTGTAGAGCACCGCTTTCCGTCCGAGCTCGTTGTTGACAAGCTCCAGGAACTCACGTGCTCCCTCTAGTGTCATCTGGTTTCCATCGTCGCGCTCATAATCAAGGGCAACGAGCGTGTCCTTGTCGGGATCAGCCCAGTCAAGGAAGTTGCTCACCTGATCGCTTATCGGTGCATGGGCCGTACCCCAATGCGTTGCACCCCAAAGCAGCCCTGCACGATTTGCAAGATCACGCCGACGCTTGTACGCATCGTCCCTGCCGGACGCGCCAGTGGTCGCCTTGTGAATGACCCCACGCAGGCCCGCGGCGAATGCCTGATCGAAGCTGACAACACTGTCTCCGTGAAAGATGTCGACCACCAGCGGAACGCGGTCTAGCCCTGTACCCACAGCCGCTTCGCTAGGAGAGGAGGAGGGCGACAGGTCGATCCGCTGGATGGAAGAGAAAGCGCCGGCCCACGCATAGGCACTGTCCGCCGTCCGGTACCAATGCGCGTTGCCCTGGACGGCATCGCCAATGACAAGCCCTTCGATCGAAATTGTTGTCCCGGCATTCAGCTTTCGCAGAACCGGGGATTGGAGGCTTGGCGAGCCCTGCCTCAGATTGACCCTGACATTTGCGGTGGCTTGGCCGTTAATAGACAATTCAACAGCTGATCCCATGGCATTTATCCTACGGCGTCATCGGAAGAATTAGTGGCAATGTGCTTCACTGCGGGAGCATCCGGCTGGTTGCCTGAAATCCGCGTTATGAAACCTTCGATGAAATCGGCACCGGTGTAGCCGGCTGCCGCGATCGTAAACAGCTGCTCGGGAGAAATAGCCTTGCTGATGTCCGTGATGAGGGTGATTGCGGCAAAGGCGCCGGCCACGCCACCAATGCCAAAGGAAATCAGGAGCCGCACCCCGTTGATGAGTGCGGCCGTCGAGCTAGCATCGTCGGAATAATCATTGAGCTTCTTGATCCCGACGATCGTGCGGGCGCCTTGGCCGAGTGCTCCCAACACGATGCCGAGACTGACTACTTCAAGCCACTGAACCGCATTCATGGTCCAACTCTCTTTCTGAAATTGAGCTAAAGTCGACGCGCGGGTTCAAACAAAAGGGGTGACTGAACTGATTGATGATCCTCCTCAGGCTATAGGGCTCGCTTCGGCGGCCGCTGCTCTCGACGGTGTTGCATCCACGCGCGCGGCGATCGATAATGTTGTTGCGCGCGACCGTCTGGTCCTCTGGCAGACCTCTGAATGCCTCGGCGTAGCTGTTCGCATGCGCCTTCATCTCGACAACCTGGTTAGCGATTGGCATGACCCGCTCGGGCTCGAGAGAGAACCAATCCAGTTGCATCCAGCGAGGCCCACGGCAGCAGTTGTCAAGACTGTCAGATATCGCCTGCAACCAATAAGCGCGCCTTCGAGGCCCCTGCGCCGTTGGGCAGCATTTCGAGCTGGGAGACAGCGGGCGAGATACGCCCGTGACTGCAAGTCAATCATCTCACACGCGCCCCCACGTGAAGGAATAAGCAAGCCAAATGCAATACGTAAAGTATTTGAGGGTCTACCTCCTGCAGCAACTCCCAAACGCGGGGCGCCCGAACATATCCACAGCCGAAAGTTGATCGACAAGATTGTAAAGCTCGCGGTAGCGCTGTCACTCAACACCCGCGAAGAAAGTCTTTAGCTCGCGCTTGAACCGAAGCATTGTCTACGAAAGCGCAACGAAAGATATGAAACAGGTCTAGTTAAAGACTTGAAGTATCCTCTCAAAAGATGTCCGCGGCCGTCTTTAGCCATCCATTTGGTGAGGGCAAGATGACATCATAGGCTTGCCGGGCCTGCCGCGGATCATGCGTAGCATCGATGGGCAGGGCGATCGGGCACCGGAGCCGTATTGTTCGCTCGCCGCGAGAGTATTTCTCGAAGGCCAGCTAAATCGCTAAGAGGCAGCCATGGTTTGAAAATCGGATCGAATTGCGTGACTCTCTCGCGCATCCTATCGCTACGTGACCACGGTAGCTGTCTCGCTGTCGTGGCTTTCGCCTATGCAACGATGCCCACTAGGCTGCTCGAAAAGCGGAGGAGCCAGCCAGCGCCAGTAGTACTGCGTAGTCCAATTGGCCGAAAGAGTGCCCCGGATTCCAATGCAAGCCTTACAGCCGTTGAATCCGGCTAGAGCGGGATAGTGCGCGTTGCCGCCGAGAGTCTAATCGCGATCGCCCCTTAGGAGCGCCTTGCGCACGCGGGGTACTGAGGCATTGCAGTGGCAGCTTTAGACGTGGGCCGATCTCTGCAAAACCAGCCTTGAAGTACAATGCCAAGCTGGAATTGCGGCTCCACATCGGCTGCCTGGGCGCCGCCAATTCAAGCTGGCCCCAGCCTTTTGCCGCCCCCAAGCCTACGGCAGCCTCAATGAGGCGCATCGCAACCCCAGACGATCGCTGGTCCGGCACCACGTAGAGTTCGGTGATAGTGGCGTAGGTCCCGCGCGCGAAAAGGGCTGCACTTTCCGACAACATAATGACGCCGACCGGGCGGTCCTCCGCGAAAGCTAGAAACCCATAGATACGCTCCTTCATGGCAAGAAGTTTAGCCACAAGCTGGGTATCTGGTTCGGCCAGTACCTGGCCGGCGCCGAGTTCGGCGACTAGGGCAGCAACCATGTGGGTCACCGTTGGGGCGTCATCGACAGACACTTCGCGCGTGGTCACCATATGTGCTCCTCCTCCAAGCTCAAGCAACATGCACCTGGTGCATCGGCGGGCATCGCAACCGGCGCGAACGCAAAGGATGTTCCACGCTCGACCAGACTGACGAAGATCCGCGCCGCGAACAGCAGCATCGCGCCTTAGCGAAGTTTAGGACGCCGGATGTCCAATAGATCAGCACAAAGCCGATGGCGACCTGCGAAAGCAGGGCAGCGCGAAGGTCGTTCTGACATCGTCGTCCAATGACTAAATCCTCTCAGACAATCTTCGTATGCGCGAGTCCAAGACAAACTCTTTTTGACAGAGCGGAGATAATCAGCCTTTTGTATTTTTCGAGTAGACGCGTTGATATTTGCGCGCAGAAAAACGACCAACACGCACCAGTTGGTGACGAAACCATGCAAGTCGCTGATAACCCAACGCGCGCACTTGCATTTGACACTCGTTGGCTTATGCGCGGCTGCGCCCAACTGGGCTTGAGTCGCTCGCCAAGCGGAAGTGTTTGAGAATTTGGGCGAGGCGCGTGGTCTGCGGTGATGCGAACAAACATCAGCCGGCTCCTGAATCAAAAATCAACCCGAACAAAAACTCTCAACACAGAATTCAGTGTCGCTGGCACGTCTAGCAGCGTTCAGGGACTCTCAGTATGACGGTTGTAGCATTTACACGAACGGTCAATCTCGCGGTTTTTGATCTAGATCCTAAGCAGTCTAGGGATAATTAGTTCAATGGCTGGCAGTTCATGGCCTGGCATTCAGCCCAGGTTCACGAACCGAGCGAGGCAAAGTCAGCGATTTCCGGCGCGCTGAAGTCCCTTGAGGGAGAAATGCGTCGCCGGTCTGCAGTATGCCGCCGTATCTCGACTTCAACTGGAGTTCCGGTCGCGAGTGAGCGCGACGAGGTTCTTTGAGGTGCGTAAACAAAGGGTCAGGTCGGCGGTTGAGATCGCCTTCAAATTGTGGAGACAGAAATGCATTTTGTACCACCAATTGCGGCGGTGGCCGTTCTTGGCTTGATACAGATCTCTGCGGGGGCCGGTTCAGAGTGTCCGGTTACGTTTCCAGTCGAGTTGGGGAGTAAACTCTAGCGGCTACTTCAATGTTTCGGCCGGCGGTACATTTATTGCCGTTCAAGCTGGACGGGTGATTGCCGCTTCGACCAATCTCGCAAAAGCCCGCAACATGGGACTCTGAAGAAGCTGAACGTATCTACTTACACCCACACCTCCAAAGTGGGCCACAAGGGCAACGACGCGTTCTTTAAAAGGTGCGTGCGCCGTGACAAAATGAATCTGGAATCCTTGTTTCGTAGAGCCGATCGGATGACACGTCAGCCTCTTTCTTAATGATGGTAGCAATTCTTTCGTAAGGTCACCGAGCCGTCGACAATGCAAAGCTCAGCAGAGAGCCACCGCACGAGGCCATTGAATGCGATCGACGATTTCCAACGAGCTCCGTCTGCTTCGTGAGCCAGCCTGTTAGCCTCGAATTCTGCCAAGTATCCCCGGCGTTTGGCTTTGGGAGTGACCGACTGGAGAACTGTGCTTATGCCCGCGCCAAGAGGGAGATGCGGATGTTGCAATCGTTGCCGGCGCAGTCGGGACGGAAGCGCCTCGGTGAGCCATTGCGCAGCCGCCTCGGGGAACGAGCCCATGCCTCTGACCATCAAAAACCAGTTCCCTCGAAGCGGTCAACGCGAGGAGTCCAGCCCGGCAGGATTTCCCGCTTCGTATTTGCTCAGAAAGTCTTCAATGGTCAGCTTGCGAAAATCTGCCAGCGCAGCGTGCAGACCTTCGTGATCCCAGTCCCACCAAGCAAGCTTGGTGAGTCGCCCAGCGATATCGTCCGCAAACCGTCGCCTGACGGGGCGGGCCGGATTGCCTGCGACGATTGTGTAGGCCGGCACGTCCTTGGTAACGACTGCGCCGCCTGCAACCACGGCACCAGTACCGATGTTGCGGCCAGGAAGTACGATTGCGCCATGACCGATCCAGACATCGTGACCGATGTTGACCTGATGTTTTCTGCGCCAGTCGAAGAAGTCTGCGTCGTCACTCTCGCCGAGAAAATAAGCGCTCGCTCGATAGGTGAAATGCGACTGGCTCGCGCGCTGCATCGGATGGTTGCCAGGGTTGATGCGGGTCATTGCCGCAATCGAGCAGAATTTTCCGATCGTCGTATAACTGATCTGGGAATCGTTTTCGACGTAGGAATAACTGCCCATCGTCACTTCTCGCAGGATCGTGCGCGCTCCGACCTCGCAATATGCGCCGAGCTTTGTATCGTGTAACTGCGCGGCGGGATGGACGGTCGGCTGAGTTGAAAGGGTTCTGATGGCCATGGTGGCTCCGCAAATTGAAAGGTGGGTATTCATCTTGAACGGATTGACACTGGCATCGCGGGACGCAGGCCCGGCGCCGGCATGCCTTCAGTCCGTCTCGAAGACGCTATCGGCGAGGAGTTCAGTCGGATTCCGCTCCGCAACGATCTGTCCCTTCTGGACTACCAGCGCTCGGCCGACCAGCGAGGCTACGAAACTGAGATCCTGATCGGCAATGATCATGGCCGTCTTTTCTAGTCGGTGAATAGACAACAGGCATTCGGCGATTTCGTCGGTCACCGAAGGCTGAATGCCCTCTGTCAGTTCATCGAGCAGAAGAAGCCGCGGCGCGCGAATCATAGCGCGCGCCAAGGCCAGCAACTGCCGCTCGCCTCCACTCAGCGCACCGCTGGGGCGATTAAGAAGCTTTTCTAGCCTCGGAAAGAGACGCAATACCTCGGCAATCGGCTTTACTCTGCTGGCGCTGGGCATCATGCCCGCAAGCAGCAGGTTCTCCTTGACGGTAAGGCCAGGAAAACCCGCTCCGCCTTGCGGCGTGTAACTGAAGCCGAGACGACTGCGTTGATGGGTAGGAAGTCCTTCAATGGCGACACCGTCCAGTACGATCCGGCCACCTTCGACCGGCAACAGCCCCATGACTGTCTTGAGCAAGGTGGTCTTGCCCATACCGTTGATGCCGATGATCCCTAGAATCTCATGAGCGCCTAGATCGAAGCTTAAGCTGCGCAAAACCTGTGTCTTACCGTAGCCGGAGACCAACCGTTCACCTTTCAGCATGAATGACCTCCTTCTTGCGGCCGAGATAGATGTCTCGGACGGTCTCATTTGTCTCGATCTTGTCCATGGTGTCCTCAACCAGCACTTTTCCCCTGTGCAAAACAGTCACCCGTTGTGCGAGACGGGCGATGAACTCAAGGTCGTGCTCGACCACGATCACCGTGGCACGGGCGTTGAGACGTTTGATGATATCGACGGTCCTCAACATTTCATCGCGCGTCATGCCGGCAGTTGGCTCGTCGAGGAGCGCCAGACGGGGATCGCTCGCGAGCAGCATGCCGAGTTCGCACCACTGGCGATGCGCATGCGAAAGGGTCACTGCCGGCTGCTTTGCGCGCCGGTCATCAAAGCCAATCTCCTCCAGCGCCAGCTCGACGACCCTGTCCAGCTCGCGCTTTGGCAGACTCCTGCGCAGGGCGGCAAGGCGGATATTCTCCCTGACGTCAAGGTTGGCGTAGATGCTGGGAATTTGGTTCTTGATGGCGATACCCAGGCGCGCAATGCGATGGGTGGGCAGGCCCTGCAGATCCCGGCCTTCGAACAGGACATCGCCGCTCGTTGGCTGGTGCTGATGGGTGAGGCATTTGAAGAGCGTGCTCTTGCCAGCGCCGTTCGGGCCTATAAGGCAGCGGATTTCGCCGGCGGTCACGACGAGGTCGACGCCATCAACCGCGGCAACGCCGCCGAACCGCTTGACGAGAGCTCTCGTTGCGAGAATGGGCGAACCGCTCATGCCGGCTTCTCCTTCCGCCGCAAGATGCCGGAACGGGCCCGGAACCTCAGCCGTGACAGCCTAACGATCATCGGCAGTAAGCCTTGAGGGGCGAGCAGCACGAACAGGATGATCGTCGCGCCGAAAATTAACTCCGTGTTAAAAACCTGGTTGGCGCCGAGCTGGCTACTGAGAAGCTGGAAGCCGAAGCTTGCCACCACGGGTCCGACAAAGGTCCCGAGCCCGCCGGCGATCACCCACAGAACGAACTGCGAGGCTTGCGGTAGATCGAAGACGTTCGGGCTGACGAAACCCATCACCGCCGTGTAGAGCGCTCCCCCGAGCCCCGCAATGGCAGCACTCACAGCAAAGCCAACGAGCTTGTAGAAGCGGATGTCGTAACCAAGGAGCTCGCTTCGCAACTCGCTTTCGCGGATCGCCGTCATGATGCGCCCGGCATCGCTCGAACGCAGGAACGAAAGCAGCACATAAGCGCCGGCGAGTGTCAAAAGACAGATTGAGAACGTCGCTTCCGTGGATAGAAAAGCCTCCGGATCACCAGGCATATTGAGCGACGGTACAGCGGTGATCCCATTGAAGCCGCCGAGTGGCACTGGACCGATGTGAAATGAGGGATCGGCAGTCGACGTCATGAAGGAATAAAAAATCAGCGTCACGCAGAGCGTAATGACGCCGAGATAGACGTCGGTCAGGCGGCTGAAGAACAGAAAGTAGCCAAGGACGAGGGAGAATGCGACCGGCAACACGGTCCCGATCAACACAGCAAGTGTGCTGTCGCCGAAATTGGAGACTGCGATTGCATAAGCGTAGGCACCGAGACCGAAGAAGACCGAATGTCCGAGGTTGAGGATCCCGAGCATCCCCCAGACGAAGGCGAGACCGAGCGCTGCGATCGCCATGGCCGAAAAGGCAGATAGATTGACAAGATCGAATGGCTCCAGAACGAACGGCCCAAAAGCCGCGAAGAGCACGAGAGCGACTGGAAACAAGGCATGTTTGATTAGGTGCAACATGACGTTATCGACCTCCGGTCCATAAGCTGGAGATGCCCGTCGGGAACAGGCGCAGGATGATCACGGCCAAAAGCAGCAGCGAGGACTGGCCAACGACCGGCGTTTCGAAATAGGAAAGCAAAGCCTCAACCGGCCCGAGGATCGTTGCGGCCGACAGAAACCCCGTAATCAGGGCTCCGCCGCCGCTGATCACTGTGACGAAGGCACGTGCAACATAGGCCGCACCCATGTGAGGAAGAACGCCGGATATCGGCGCAAGTAACGCGCCGGCCAAGCCGCTGATTGCGGCGCCGATGATGAAAGTGGCCGCATACACGCGGTCACAATCGATCCCGAGCGTGGTCGCCATCTCGGAATTCTGCATCGCCGCACGCGCGATCAGTCCGTATTTTGTCCAATGCAACACCAGGAGAGAACACACGACCAGCAGGGCTGTGATTGCGATCAAGAGCAGTTGGTAGGCGCCGATGGAATAGGCTCCGATCGGAATATTTCCGAGCGGCGCGCTCACACCCATCGTTGTATTGCCGAAGATCGCGGTCACCGCGCCAATCAAGAACAGGCTAAGCCCCCAGGTTGCCAGCATCGTCGTCACCAGATGGCCGTAGAGCCGGCGAATGATGAGGCGCTCTACTATGGCGCCGATCATCCCGACGACCATTGGGGCGACAATCAGCATCGAAAGCCAAAGATTGAGGCCGGCATGATTGGCGATCACAGTGGCGTAGCCACCAAGCATAATGAACTCGCCATGAGCAAAGTTGATGACCCGCATCATGCCGAAAATGACGGCAAGCCCCAAGCTGATCAGAGCAAGAAGGGCAATGGAGTTGGCCACCGCAAAGCACAGTATGATGTATTGGTCCATGGTCTATCCCGACCCTGCGAAAAGGAAGCAAGCGAGGCGAAGCAACGGCAGCCGCATAGGATGCGGCGCGCGCGTGCCCCAGCCACCTAGATCTGAGGCATCAGGAAATCAGTCTGGTTCGGATTGGTGAAGACATTGCACTTGCCGCCATAAGTGTCCGGCGGAATTTGCTCTTTCTTCTCGATCAGGCTCCAGACGCGGTTCTTGACCTTGATAATGTGAACGTCTTGCGTCGTGTTGTGGGTGGGGCCATCCGTGGTCATGATCCCGGCCGGACCTTCCCACCGGATGCCGGTTTCGAGGGCCGCCAGAACCGCTTCCCGCTCGAAGCTTTCGGCACGTTTGACGGCTTCAGCCCAGAGCATGACCCCGCTATAGCCGCCGAAGACTTCGCCGTTGATATAGGGGTGGTTCTTGCCGGCTACCGCTTCGACCTTGGCCAGAAACTCCTTGTTCTTCGGTGTATCGAGTTCCTGGAAGTAGTTGTAGGCAACGATCACGCCGTCGGTTTCTTCCGGTGCCAGGACCTCGTGCTCATTGCCGGCGGCAAACACGATCGAGATGATCGGAATCTTCTTCAGCATGCCGGCGGCTGCCCATTGGCGATAGAAGGACATAGCCGGGCCGCCTACGAGGCAGGAATGCACGATATCCGGTTTTGCGGCCTGGATTTTTGCAATGGCCGCGGTGAAATCCGTTACATCCAGAGGATAGTAGTCGTCGGCCAACACCTCACCACCGTCACGCTTGGCCATCACGTGGTTCCAAATGCCGAAATTGCGGGGCGCGTTATAGTCGGAAGCTATATAGTAGAGCTTCTTGCCGAGATTTTTGAATGACCATTCAAGCAGCGGAACAACCTGCTGGTTGCCACCGGTGTTGACGCAGAAAGTGTTCTTCTCGCAAAGACCGCCTTCGTAAAAGGAGCCATAGATGAACGGTATCTTGTACTTGCGTAAGACGGGGCGCGTGGCTTCGCGCGCAGCGCCGCTAAGCGCACCTTGCACCATGACGACCCGATCATTCAGCGCCGCCTTCTGCGCATATTGCGGGTACTTGTTGATATCGGACTGGCCGTCATAAACCTTGAGCTCGACCTTCTTGCCGAGCAGACCGCCGGCGGCATTGATCTCCTCGACGGCTACCTTCATGCACAAATTCGACGGCACGCCATAAATATCAAGAGGTCCCGACAAGTCGTGCAACGAGGCTATAGCAACGCTGTCTGATGCGGCCCAAGCGCGACCGGCAAATGAGCCGGCTATAGATGAAGCGGAAAGGGCTGCGGAAGAGGCAAGAAATGTGCGACGGGACAATTTCATGAGAATTCTCCTCGTGCTCGAAAGAAGAGCCAAGCTCTTTCCGCTCGAGCGATGAAACGAAAGGCAAATGCGGCCGCGGCGCCGTTCCACGGGGCGGCGCCGCAACCTCGCTCACCTACATTTGCGGCATCAAGAATTCCGTCTGGTTCGGATGAGCAAAGACATCGCACCTTCCGCCGTAGCTATCTGGCTGGATCTGCTCTTTGGTTGCAATCAGACTCCAGACGCGATTTTCGACCCTGATGATGCGCACGTCTTGGGCGGTGTGATGCGTAGCCCCGTCAGTGACCATTTTTCCGCCAGGCCCTTCCCAGCTGATCCCGCTTTCCCAAGCCTTCATGACCGCGTCGTGATCAAAGCTGTTCGCGCGCATGACGGCCGCGGCCCACAACATGACGGTGTTGTAGCCACCGATCGCCTCGCCATTAATGTAAGGATGGTTTTGACCCATCGCGTCGGAAAAACGTGCCAGGAAGGCCTTGTTGCGCGGCGTATCGAGCTCCTGGAAATAGTTATAGGCAGCGTAGATGCCGTTCGTCTCTTCAGGTGCTAGAATCTCGTGCTCTTGCCCGCCCCCGAAAATGATGGAGACGATTGGTATCTTCTTTAGCATGCCCGCTGCGGCCCATTGCCGGTAGAACGACATTGACGGGCCGCCGACCAGACAGGAATGGATGAAATCTGGTTTTGCCGCCTGGATTTTGGCGATTGCCGCAGTGAAGTCCGTAACGTCGAGCGGATAATAATCGTCGGCAAGCACCTCGCCGCCTTCGCGCTTCGCCATCACGTGATTCCAGGCTCCGAACGTGCGCGGCGCGTTGTAGTCCGAGGCGATGTAATAAAGCTTCTTGCCAAGGGTCTTGAACGACCACTCGAGCAGCGGAACGACCTGCTGGTTTCCTTCGGTGTTGCAGCAAAAGATGTTCTGCTCGCAGGCGCCACCTTCATAAATCGAACCATAAAAGTAAGGCACCTTGTATTTTCGCAGAACCGGTCGCGTCGCCTCTCGGGCAGCTCCAGTCAGGGCCCCCACGGCCATGACGGCTCGGTCCCGCAGCGCCGCCTGCTGCGCGTATTGCGGACCTTTGTTGATATCCGACTGGCAGTCGTAGGCCTTGAGGACGACTTGCTTACCCAGAAGACCGCCCGCCTTGTTCAACTCCTTGACCGCGAATTCCGTGCACATGTTCGACGGAGCGCCGTAGACGTCGAACGGTCCGGACAGATCGTAGAGTGAGGCGATTGTCACGGTGTCCGTTGCCGCGGAGGCGGGGCCGGCAAATGAGCCGGCCACGGACGCGGTGGAGACCGCGACGGAAGTACGCAGAAACGCGCGACGTGACAAATTCATGAGCATGCTCCTTGGAGTCCTGAAAAGAAGCCCAATAGGTGCGAACGACCACTCCGCCGGGGCTAGGGGGCAGGGGTGACGGATCGTCTGCGGGGACGAGACCCCACCTCGGATTCAGAGTTGAGATGGCCGTGCTATTGGAACGACCTGACGCTCGACGGGTAGGTCCGGCTCGTACAGATATTTTGCGCTTGCATCGAGAAAGTCATGGGTATGGATGACCACGGCGTCGGTGTTCAGGAAAGCGATCGCATAGGCCGGCGGCTCCATACTGCAGGGAATTCCTCGCTCATGACTAAAGTCGAGCCACAATTGATGATTGAGCCCCCGCAAAGTGGAAAAGGGAATGTTTTGCCAACTCCCGGTGATTGGGCGATGCACATGCCCGAAGAAGAGATGACGGATGGGATGCCCGTCGAGAAGTCGTCCGAACGCTGCCCCATCGTCGAGCATGATGTCGTCGGCGGGCCGGAAGTGAACGGATAGCGGAGGGTGATGCATGAAGAGATACATTGGCCTGCCCTGTGCCTCTTCCAGGCGCGCGCGCAACCACGTCCGGCGTGACTCACAGTAGAGGCCCGCATGGCTGTCGGATCGTTTCGTATCGAGGAACAGAAAACGTCCCGCAGGCGTGTCGAGCGTCGACTGGACGAAGCCGAAATCGTCGATGGCAGCCTCGGTAAATACGCTGCAGAAATTGGCGCGATCATCGTGGTTACCCATGAGAAGCCGCACAGGCATAGGCAAGATCCTAAGTGCCTCGCGCAGGCGGACATAGGCGCTCCTCTCGCCATGATGGGCAAGATCGCCCGTGATGACGCAAAGCTCGGCATCCGCATGATGCTCAGCCACATCGGCCAAGCAGGCGCGCAAGCGCTCGCCTGGATCGTTGTCGAAGAGGCGATCGCCTGTCGGAACCAAGTGAAGGTCGGTGATTTGGATGATTTTCATATGCGCTGTTTGCGAGCTAGGCTTAAGCATTCATGAGGCAATGGCTTGGCCGGAGCGTCTCGAGTTCGCGCTCCATAGCCGGCGGGATGCAATGTCGGCGCCTTGTGTCAGTGACTCGAGTTTGCGCCAAGCAATATCCGGGTCGACAGTGTGAAATGTCGCAAAGCTGGCGAATCCACAATCCGTGCCGGCAATCACTCGCTCCCGTCCGACCAGATTGGCGTATTGCTCGATCCGCTGAGCGACGACCTCGGGATGTTCAATGTAGTTCGTGCAGGTATCGATGACGCCGGGCACGAGGATCTTGTCGTCGGGAAGATGTGTCTCCTTGAAAAGGCTCCATTCATGCGAGTGACGTGGATTTGCTGCCTCCAGCAGAAGAGCCATTGGCCGCGCCTTGATGATGATATCGAAGATCTCGTGAAGATCGATGTCGTGATGGTGGGGCGACTCGTAATTGCCCCAACATAGATGCATTCGCATCCGATCAGCGGGAATATCGCGCAGGGCATGATTGAGAACGTCGACGTGAAGAGCAATCTCCTTACGAAATTCGGCGACATCCATCGGTTTCGCCCGGAAATGGCGTCCAAGCGCAAGATCAGGGCAGTCGATCTGCAGAAGCATGCCCGATGCAGCAATGGCGTCATATTCCTCCTTCATCGCGTCAGCCAAAGCATAGAGATAGGCTTCCTGCGATGGATAATATTTGTTCGGCATATAGTGGGCCATGATGCCCGGAGAGGAGGCATTCATAAAAGCCTCTTCGACCGAAACCGTGTCGAGCGCTGCCTTCAGGTTGGCGATGTCTGTGGCCACCGCCACCTCTCCCTGGTACTCCAGAGGTCCAACGCAGGCCGGAGTTTTGATATCCAAATTGACCCGCTTTGCGAAATTCGAGAACTCGGCCAGTTCAGACAACGCAAGCGGCTGATCAATGCCCGTCAAACCCGTCATGCGCTCACGTGCATAGGTCGAATAGGCGTATTTGCTCATCTCGCCATCATCAACAACAGTCAGGTCAATACTCGCCTGCTTTTTCACGATGTCGACGACCGCTGAACTAATGCTGGTCGCCAGCAACGGATCGCGCTCGGCGTCCAGTCCACCCTTCTCTTTCGCCAGGAGCATCTCCTCCAATGCGGGCGGTCGCGGCAAACTGCCGACATGTGTCGTGAGAATTCGATCGGTACTGATTTTCATTCATCTCTCCTGTTAATTTGTAGCGAAGTCCGCTGGCGGCCCCTATCCGCCGCTTCGGCGAAAAGAGGATCGCGTCCTTCTCGTGATTTCATTGGGCATGAGCTGTGCGCTCTCTCTGAGGAGCCCTGAGCGGACAGCCGTCTACAGCCTGTTTCCGGATAAGAGACGTAGCAAGCGTTGTTGACGCGGAAATGTCTTGATATTAGCCTTGCTAATAGAAGGAGTATTGCCTCTGTTAAATAAGCTGGCGTCGAAATCGGCTCACAATGTGCCGCTGCCGCTTTTATTCTGCGCGTCGAGCCTGGCGCCTGCAGTTAATATCCCGGACCGCAGCCCGCTCTCGCTGAGAAACGCATCCAACGAACAAATTTAATTATTGGTGCGCTCCGTGCCAAAGTGGTGCGCAACTGGCACAGTTTAAAGATGTTTCTTCCCGCAGAGGGTGCATCGCCAAGCAGAGGTCTGTGGTTTGCCGGCACTCTAAACTAACGAGCGAGGACACCAGTCTGCCACCACAAGTCGCGGAAGTTTGACATTTTATATACCGTGTGATGTTCATTCCCAAGTACCAGGGAAGAACTGTACGGCGAGCTTTCGTGATGCTGAAGCCCGGTAAGGGAAGACGACATGGAGCAATCCTTCTGCCTCCCGGGGATACGTAGCTTCTACTGTCGGCCCAGACAAAGTGGTGATCAGGGAATGCACCAGAAAGCACGAGGCCGAGGATGCGCGCCTCAATCAACTGTACAGGTGGCCCTGAGACCGCCTTTAGGTGTCTCGATCAATTGGGGTGCACTCGCGACGTCAACGGCGAGCGTGAGCGGCACAACGGTCGTTGGCTTTGCGCGAGACAGCGGACGGCACGCGAAAAGACCTTGAACCCGCTTGGCAATGCAAAGCCACCGCAATGGGAGGAGCAGGCTTTTACAGCATGAAAATCAGTTCTCACCAGATTGCGGCTTTTACAGAGGTCTTTAGGCGGAGAAGCGTTTCAGAAGCTGCAGCTGTCCTCGGTGTCACCCAATCGGCCGTCACCCAGCACCTTGCCAAGCTTGAGCAACATATGGGGACGACGCTCTTCATTCGCCATCGCAGCGGGCTCGTGCCAACAAAGCCGGCTCAGGAACTGTTTGCATTATCTGATCGCGTTCGGGTTCTGGAGCAGCTCGTCGCGGAGAAGATCAGCGCTTACAGTGACCTGTCGGCCGGGCATCTAACTGTGATCGCGAACGCACCGTGTCCAGCGATGCCGATTATTTCCGAATTCAACCGGCGTTTTCCTGCAGTGAGGATCACGTTCTCATTAGTGCCCTGGGAGCTCGCTAAGCAACGACTTGAAGCGCGCGACGTCGATATTGCTATCATCACTGAGCCTGATGACATTGCCAGCCTATTCCACGTGGAGCTAAGCAAAACTCGGCTTATGGCGCTCGTGCGGCGCGAGCATCGACTCGCCTGCAGACCGACACTCAGCCTGGCTGAGCTTGCACAAGAAAGAATCATTCTAACCGAAGATGGTTCTCTGACGCTACGAGA
>NZ_JBANBJ010000067.1:0-46604 GCF_059803515.1 Bradyrhizobium sp. UFLA05-125
GGACTAAATGCCTATTTCAGAGCCCAATCCGCTTCTTCGGCGAACACTCCAACAATAAGGGAGCAAACACCCATGACGCATGCCATTCGTTTTCACAGGACCGGAGGTCCGGAAGTCCTGGTTTGGGAGCAAGTCGAGGTCGGCAAGCCCGGTCCGGGTGAGGCGCGCATCCGTCACACTGCGGTCGGTCTCAATTTCGTCGACATATATAACCGCTCGGGTCTCTATCCCGCGCAATTGCCGAGCGGGCTCGGCAGCGAGGCGGCCGGCGTGGTCGAGGAGGTCGGACCGGGCGTGACCGATTTGAAGCCGGGTGATCGCGTTGCCTACGGCGCCTCGCCGCTCGGCGCCTATTCCGAGGCGCGGCTGATCCCGGCTGACCGGTTGTTGAAACTTCCGGACGGCGTCGACGACAAAACCGCGGCGGCGATGATGCTGAAGGGGCTCACGACGCAGTATCTGATCCGGCAGACCTATCGTGTGAAGGCGGGCGACACCATACTGCTGCATGCGGCAGCGGGCGGCGTCGGCCTGATTCTGAGCCAATGGGCGAAGCATCTCGGCGCGACAGTGATCGGCACGGTGAGCAACGACGAGAAGGCCAAGCTCGCAAAAGATCACGGCTGCGACCACGTCATCATCTATACCCGCGAGGATTTCGTGAAGCGCGTCGACGAGATCACCGGCGGCAAGAAGGTGCCGGTCGTCTATGATTCCGTCGGCAAGGATACTTTCCTGAAGTCACTGGACTGCCTGGCGCCGCTCGGTGTTGTCGCACTGTTCGGCCAATCCTCCGGCGCGGTCGAGCCGCTCAATCTCGGCCTGCTGGCGCAGAAGGGCTCGCTCTACGTCACCCGCCCGACACTTTTCACTTATGCGGCGAAGCGCGAGAACCTGGTGGCGATGGCAGGTGAGCTGTTTGACGTCGTGAAGTCCGGCGCGGTCAAGATCGAGGTCCACCAGACCTATCCGCTGAAGGACGCGGCGAAGGCGCATGCCGATCTTGCGGCGCGCAAGACCACGGGATCGACCGTGCTTCTGGTGTAATGCCAGATCGGATCGTGATGCAGGCCGCTCGCGGCCTGCGTTACGATCGTTCGTGCTTGCGAAGGTCGCGGGCGTGATCGAAGCGGGCCGCCTGGAGGTCGACCTCTCCAGGCGCAATCTCCGGCAGGGCGGCCTGGGTGAGGATGTCCTCGGTCACGTCCTCGACCGCGGACCCGCTGATTTCGTGGATGAAGCAGATGTTTCCGTACTCACCGGAGGCGACGCGCGAGACGACCTCGCGCCGGGTTACTTCGGGGTCGACGACTGCTTCGCGTCCGCGGCGACCATAATCGATCATCACGACGAAATACTGCATCAAGATTCCTTGCCCGCCTCGAGGCGAGCTGCAGTATTTCTGAAAATAGGAATATAGTCAAGCCCCGTCTTCCAAAAATCGGAAATCGAGGCTCTGTAATCTCGAGCAGATCGCGCGTTACTTGCCCTTGCCTTTGCGAGCGCGGGCCGACTTGGCACGCAGCCGCTCGAGCTGGCCCTTGGGCATGGTGAGGCATATCTCGCCGACCCACTCCAACTTCACGCCGACGATCGGCTTGGCGTTGAAGCTGGCGAGATTGACGAGCGAGGGAGACTTGCCTCGTTCGATGGTCTTCAGATAACGCTCCCCCGTCTTCAGCCGGACTACCGCCTCCTCGCCATAGAAGCTCGACAGCGGGAAACGTTGCTCCTTATAGACCACGATCACGTCGCCGTTCTCGTACTTGGGCAGCATGGAATCGCCCATGACCTCGAAGGCGACGGTCTCCTCCATGATCGGGAAGGGCAGTACGATGTCGCCAAGTCCTTCCGGCGGGACCTGCTCATATTCCGGCTCGATGACGGCGCCGGCGCCGACACGGCCCATGATCGGCGAGAGATTGAGCTCAAGGTATTCCATAATCGGCAGGATCTCCGACGCCTTGACAAGGCGCTCACCGCCGAGGATTTCGGAAACCGCGCCCGGTCGGACGCCCATGGCCTGGGCCAGCCCGCCCTTGCTCTTGCCTGACCGCTTCAGGCCTCGTTCGATCATCGTCGCGTCCAGCATGGTGATTCCCCTCGTTTGTCCAGCTTTCGTAACTACCTTAACCCGAAATTCGGAATTATCTATTACGAATATCAGAAGTCTAGCTTGACTTATTATTCGGAATATCGGAATGTGTGCTTCGCCTCAGGAACGTCGTTCGGACCAGGTGAGGCGGATCACAGGGCAAGACAGTATGGAACCGGGCATCTGGGCGTCGGAGCACTCCGACGCGCTGCGCGACTATTTTCTCAAGGGAATGTCTTTTGCGGAGATCGGCAAGGAGATTAACGTAAGATTTGGAATGAATTACAGCCGAAACGCGGTGATCGGGCGGGCCAAGCGGATGGGTCTCGCCGCGCCCAAGCAGATGCCTGCTCCACCGATCGCGCCGCATCTGCCGAATGGACTGCAGCGCTGGCCAAACCCTGCGGGGAAGGGCGAGGCGTCCAAACCGCCTTTCGTCCCGGCCGAGCCGATCAAGCTGCGCTGCGTCGGTATCCGGCCGCGGCTGGTCTCGCTGCTCGCGCTCGAACCCGGCGACTGCCGCTATCCGTATGGCGGGGACAAGGATGGGGAGGCGATCGCCTTCTGCGGTCATCCCCGGCGCCCGGGCACCAGCTATTGCACGCCCCATTTTCATCTGACCTCCGGGCCCGACACGGCGCGAACGACCGGCCCGGTCATCCTGCGGCTCGTCGCGGCCGCCTGAACCTGGCCGCCCCGTGCTGGGAATCCGATTTCCGGCCTTTTGTGTCAAGGAGTATCCAAGTGGCACGTGCAAAACGCAGCAAAACCTTTCGCCTGGGAGGGATCTACGACCGCAGGTCACGCGACTTGGCGCTCCACGCCGAGGTGGCGGAAGTCGAGGTCGACAATCCCTTAGGCCTTGATCCCGGCGAAAAAATCATCGCGTTGCGCTCGGTCCGCAACGATCCATTGGGCCGGCTCCATGCCCATCACCAGATCGACGAAGCACAGTACCGCGGCGGCCGTGCGTTTCAGAACGACTGGGAGAAGGCGGAGCGGGGTCCGCAGGCGGTCGATCCCAGCCGGGAATATGTCGACGGCACCCTCGGCCGGGAGCCGGTTACCGAGGGCCAGCGCCAGGCGGTGCTGCGGCTGAACCGGGTCGAGCGCGAACTCGGCACGGACGGCGCGGCGCTCGTTCACGACGTCCTGGTGCTCGGATTGACGATGGAGCAGGTCGGCGAACGCCGCACCGTGCGCAGCCAGCGCTGGAACGACTATTTCTCCAAGAGGTTGCAGGAATGCCTGGACCGATTGGCGCAGGTCTACGGCTTTGCGACCGACGGCGGCGAGTCGAGCCCGCCAAGCGCTAAGGCGCGATGAGATCGTCATCGCGCGTTAGGTTATTGTTCGAGCATGATCTCCGCGCAAACGAGTTCCGCGTTTGTCGCGGGGGATAACCGTGTCACACTTTGCGCTAATGCGGTCCTTCGGCTCCGGATCATGTGCGCTTTCTCGCTTGAGGAGGGGGCAGGGACAGTCCGGCGCCGTTTTTTGTCGACATGCCCAAGAGCGCGACGGGATTTGGATGAATCGTCATCGCGCTCTGGGTTATTGTTCGAGCGTGATCATGCATCTCACGGATGCGGCACGATCTGGTACGGTGTCGTGTAGGGTTCGACGCGGAGCGAGGCGTTGGCCAGCAATCCGATCTTGGCGGTCGGCGCTTGCTGCAATTCGCCGTTCTGGCCGCGGTGGACGTTGTATTGCCACACGGTGAGATCGCCCTTCTGCGCCAGCGCATGGGCGACCGCGCTGGCGTCGGTGCCGCCGAGCGCCTGCAGCTCTTCGGCGTTCAGTCCGATGATGATTTCATCCTTGACGGTAACGATCTTGAACAGGTTCATCTTGGCCTCCTGCGCCCATGCGCCGTGTGATGCGAGAGTGAAAAGCGCAACCGCCGCGCCCTTGATGAGATCACTGCGAGAAAGCATTCCGTCTTCCTTTGCTGGATGCGCGCCCGAATCGTTAGTCCAGAAGTCAGCCATGGCGCCCGTGATCTGCGTGGCCGTATCGCACTGGGCTCTTGGTCGCTCGCTTGCGAATGACGGTTCATGCCTTTGAAAAATATCTTAAGATGGTGAACCGCGACGGGGCGCGCCGCGTCCAAGCACGAGACTTAAGGGGGGACCTTCCGATGAAATTTGCCGGCGTCGTTTGCTTCCTCGCTTCCCTGGCTGCGGCCGGCGCCGTTCACGCGGCCGATCCTTCCTACGTCGGAACCTGGAAATTCACGAGCGCGGTGGTGGCGCCTTGGGCGGATGCGCAACACAAGCCCGACAGCGCCGAACAGGCACGGCTGATGGGCAAGATGGTTCTCGTCAAAGCCAAGGAAATCTCCGGCCCGCGCCCCTTTGCCTGCGCCAAGCCGCAATACAAGCTAACCGACTACGCCGCCGATATGATCTTCCAGGGCGCTTTCGACGAGATGCAGCACTCCAGCAAGAAGACCGATCCGAAGGCGCTCGCCGCCTCGCTCGGCTTCACCGGCGACAAGATCAAGACGCTTGAAACAGGCTGCGAGATCGATTTCCACTTCGTGGATGATACGACTATCGAAGCGGGCCTCAACGATTACGTCTACACGCTGAAGAAGCAGTAATCCGATCGGTTCTGCTGTGCGGCCATCCTTCGAGGCGCTCGCCAAAGGCGGGCGTCTCGAGAGGCCGAGGACGTTCTCAGCCTTCGAACCGGGTGCGCCATCCTTCGGGGCCCCCGTTCCCCGTTCATGTTGGGAAACAAAATAGCCGCGTTGTCGCATTGACGTAGATCAAGCCAACGTGCAGCTATGACCTGCTGACTATGACCTGCTGAGTCCTGTCGCGGGCGGGGGTGGACCGGATCCGTCCTCCGGAATTGCCGAGGTGCGATGACGACGAAGCAATCCTCCCCCAGCAGTTTGGCTTGCCGGGAGGGTTGTTCCTTGTCATAATTGCAACCTCATCGGGTTCACCCGACCCGTTGCGGGCATGCGGTTTGGCGGTTCGCCCGCGGTCGCCAGGCCGAGAGCCGTCCATGTCCGACGTCCGGTTCTCGAATGACGTTTGCCCTCTTACGAAGGTTGTTCCTTTCATAGGTGCGAGATGAAAAACCTCAATTTCGCGACTGAACTGCACCTGAAGCTGGGGGCGCCTGCGAGTCAAACAGTCGAGAGCCTGCGATTGCTGCGCGCATTTCTCAAGCTCGCGCCGCGGCAGCGCTTCGAGGTCATCAAGCTGGTCGAAGACCTCACCACCGAAGAAATTCCTGAACATCCACTTTCGTAAGGGGTATCGCCCACCGAAGTCCCAACCTTAACTGACCGCCCCAGGGATCCCTGACGCCCAGCGGAGCCGCTGGAATGCGATCCGATAAGTGTGATAAATCCGTCAGGGACAAGGGGAGGACGGCGACATGATCGAACCGAAGCTCGAAGTTCCGGCCGAATTGCGCGATCTGGCCGAGAAGACCATCGATCAGGCGGAAAAAGCCTTCGGCCTGTTTTTCGATGCTGCCACCAAGTCGATGTCATCGGTGCCTGGAACCAGCACAGACGTTTCCAAGCAGGCGCTTGCTTTCACTGAACAAAACATGAAGGCGGCGTTCGAGCACGCGCGCAAGCTCGTTCACGCAACCGATCTCCAGGAAGCGATGCGCATCCAGTCCGAATTCCTGAGAAGTCAATTTACCAATGCCGGTGAACATATGCGACAGATCACCGGCAACCTGATGCAGCCCGGCAAAGGCAAGTCCTGAACCGCGGGCGGTGCGGCGTGCTCACAAATTGATCTTGCGTGAAAGCGTCGCGCGGAATTCAATCGTATGGCAGGTCCATGATGGGCCACCGGATGAGCATATCATCCGCCGTCCGTCATCCTTTCTGCTGATCCCTGTCGGCTCAACCGGCAGGGATTTGCATTTGAGGGGCCCAGCTTCTCCGGCGTGATGTCGGGCCTGCGCGCGATGGCCGCAAAAGGCGCTGACCTCGGCGCTCGCCTGTTTCTGTTCGCTCGTCACGACATGACAGCCAGCGCACCTGCGCTTTGCAAGATCAGCGCCGTGATCGGGTCGGCGGCGTAAGCCGGCGATCCGGACAGGCCGGCCGCGACGATCAGAGTTGAGCGCCGTTTGACGAGCGCTCGCATGAGGCGTCCTCGAACCATTTGTCCGGTGTCCGCGCTCAACCGCAGCACGATCCGGGGAATTGCGAGAGATCTATGCGGGCGATGATCGACCGGACCAGGCCGCGGGCGAAGCGGTAGAGGCGGCGAAGGAAGGTCGGCGCAGCCGCAGCGGGCAGCATTAGACTTTGTGTGTAGTGCGACATCTGGGCTTCCCCGACGCTCGAGGTTTGCCTTGTCGCGCATTCGGCGCCGGGCCGCCTTGATCTGTCGCAAACCCGTTTGGCAGGCGTGTCCCGCGGTACCCGATGGCGGGACTAGCCGAACAGCCAGGACGTAGGATTAGCAATCGGTTTGTGCTCGTTCAGCAACAGGCCGCCCTTGACGATGCGGACCATTGACCAGATGAACCACCAAGCAAAAATCGGAAAGCCGATCAGCACCATGCACAGCGGAATGCCGACCGCGAGGTACGCCAGTCCGATCCAGAAGGTCCTGATCTGAAACCGGTAGTGCGAGCGCGGCACGGGGTCCGCACCGTCGACCTTCGTATGCGCGATGATGACGCCGATCAGCGCCGAAATCCCGGTAAAATAGCCCACGCCGTAAAGCACGTAGACAACGACGGCGAGGTTGTCGTCGGAGACGACGGGGCGCTGGTTTTCATAAGGGAGTGTGATGGCCGCCTCCGTTGCCATGGGATCGAGCTCTGCGAACGCCCAATAGGTCGCTCCAGCCATGTTCCCGGTTCAACAAACCGTTGGTTGTTGGAGGAAAAGCGGACCTCAGGCGTGCCAGTGAACCTAGTAGTCGCCGGGGTTCATGATCAGCGGGCTCGTCGTATCGGTCGGCGCAAGCTCGCTGCTGGAGCTGCTGCGCAGGAACTGATCCAGCGTGGCCTGGATCTTCTCCTTCACCGAATCCGGTCCCCGGTCGCTCAGCTCGGTGTGCTGGGCACCGGTATTAATGATGTCGATGCCGCGCCGCTTCGCCTGCTCGGGCGTCGGCAGGACGCCGGGATCGGTGACGAACCTCGGGTCCTTCGAGCGGAATGACAGGATCTTGAGGTGATCGCTGAGCACGAAGGGCACCCGCAGATTGTCGAGCGTGATCACCTTCGACACCAGCTCGGGATGCTGATGGGCGACATACATGGAAACGTCGCCGCCGTTGGAATGGCCGACGAGCGTGATGTGATCGTATTCCGCGTTCTCCTGCTGCTTCTTCAACTCGTTCAGGACGAACAGGATGTTGGCCTCGCAGCGCATGTAAACACCCTTTCGACCGACATAGGGCTGACCGACCTTGGTCATCAGGGGCGGATCGGTCGGCAGATCCTGCTGGATGCTGGCCACGAGATATCCGCGCGCGGCGAGTACGTTGGCCAGGAACGAGTACTCTGTGGCCTTGACCGTGTTGCCGTTGCTGATGACTGCAAGCGGAAGCTTCCAGAGGCCGAGATTGGCCTTGGTCTCGTAATCTCGGCGCACGGCGATGTCGACCGAGACCGGCCGCTGGCGTGCGGCGTCAAACAGATTGAGCGTCTCGTGGCGGATCGCGAACTTGCTCACGGCGAAAAATTCGCCCGCAGCAAGTACGCAAAGGAACGCCAGAATCGCGAAAGCCCTCTTCATCGTTTCACCCCGATCACTTTTCACAGAGGTAGTGATGGGGAACCAGCGGATCGAGCGATTGTGAGGGCTAGGCGGGATTAAATTTAGGCAAGCTTGATCGTATGCAAACGAAGGAGGGGAATTAGAGGCAATTGGCCTTTCCCCGTTCCGGGCAGAGCCTGAAGGCGTTCGATAGCGTGAACAGGAACCGCGCATTTCGCCGTTCATTGTCGGGCGCGCGGTAGCTGAGCGGAACAGCGACGGCGAGATCAGCCCGCAAATCGTCCGACAGGAACAGGCGTATGCCGGCGCCGGCGGATGTCAGCGACAACCCGTCGCTCAGCCGATAGCCGTCGTTCCACACCACGCCGGCATCGGCAAAGCCGTAGATCTGGTAGCCGGTCCAGTAGCGGAAATTGACCGTCTGGTCGAAGCGAATCTCGAACGATCCGGCAAGCCCGTTGTCGCCGCTGATTTCGGCGGCGCCATAGCCACGGCCGAAGGCGATGCCGCCGAGATAGAATTGTTGCGACGTGAACAGAGGCCGGGATGCGGTCTGGCTCGCGCCTGAAAGCTTGATCGACCATGCGTCGGTGAGAGTCTGGTAGCGCGTGAACCAGGCATTCAACACCGAGAAGTTCGCCGAGGCGCCGTCGCGCGACAGAAGGTCGTCGGTCCAGTGCGAGGCGCCGAAAATGTCGAGCCCCTGGCGATAGGTCAACGTCAGATAGTTGGTGCCGCCGAAGCGGTCCTGCAGCCGGTAATCCGAGGTCAGGCTCGCGGTTCTGATATGATCAAGGTACGATGGCCCGAACATATCGTGTTCCGATACGTTGCTGAAGGTGAAGGCCGAGGTGAGCGTGAGCGAAGATGCTTGCGACTGAAGCGGCACGATGCTTGCCCGTAACTCGAAGGCTTCCGTCGTCGTGATGTCGCTGTCGAGGCGACGGGCATCGCCCGGCCGTACCGCGCTGTACAGGATCGAGGCGCCGAGCCGCACGCCGTCGACACCAACCGGCGCGTCATAGGACAATCGTCCGAAGCCAAGCTGACGCGGATCGTTTGCAATCGTCGACAGGTTGACCGCCAGCGTGTCGCCGGGCGTGAGGTAAGAGTTGAAGGCGCCGGTCGCATAGGTCTGCCACGGTCCGACCGACGATGATCCAAGATTGTCCAGGCCGAACGAGGTGAAGATGTGCCAAGTCTTCAGGAAGACGGTGAGGCGGAAGCGGCCGCTCGCGGTGCCGATTTCCTCGAGCGCAGTATCGGCGATCCGCACGCCCGGCCATCCGTTGATCAGATAAAGCTGGCGTTCGAGCGTGGCGAGGCGCGAGGGATGCTCGGCGAGGGCCGGATCCAGCATCGGACGGATGCCGAATTGCTCGGCGCCATCGCCTTTCAAGTCGGCCTCGACGATGGAGCCTTCGATCACCTGTATCCGGACGCGTCCATCCTGGATGTCTTGCGGCGGGATGATGGCCCGGCTCAGATGGAAACCGGCGGAGCGATAGAGATCGCTGATGGCGCCGGCGATCGCCGCGAGGTCCGCCTGCGAGACCTGCTTTCCAAGATACGGTTGCCAGGTGCTGGTGAGGCGATCACGCGGAATGCTGTCCGCACCAATGATGCTGACGTCGCGAAGCACGAATTGCGGTCGGGCATTCGCGCCGACGTCGGGGCGGCCGAAACTCGGTAGTCTTACGGGGGAGCGACTGCGGGAGTTCTGATCCGATTGTGTGTCGAAATATTTTTCGGTCTGTCGCGGATCGAAGCCCGGCTGGTTCGCTTGCTGCGCGAGACCTTGCGGAATTGCCGCAAGAATAGGCACAAGCAGGCCCATTACGGTAGCAAAATGTCTCCACGAGCGGCTCCATCGAGACCGCTCTCCGTAGTTCAACTGAGTCGCTCCACGGGCTCGGTAAGAGGTCGTTAGGCACATGATTTTTCATAGTTTTTTATGGTCAACGATTGGTTAACGGTGCGATGGAACTTGGCGCGACTCCGGCTAATCCAATCTTGAGACATCTCCGATAAATCTCAGGTCCGCTGTTCGCGGACTGAGGACTCATCATGCTCGGCAGAGATGGAATGCGGCGCGCCCTGTTGGCCGCGTTGGTACTGGGATTTGCTTCCAACGCGTTTGCAGCGGATGGCGGTGTCTGGTCGGTCAGCAAGGCGTCGGGCGACGTTTGGATCGCGACGGACGGAGCACAGCAGGTCTCGCTCAAGCAGGAAGAGACGCTGAAGCCTGGTGATACCATCCGGACCGGGCGCAACGGTCGCGTGCTTGTGGTGCGTGGCGAAGAGACCATCCTGATCTCACCGAATTCGGTCGTCGGTCTGCCGACGGAGCAGAAGGACGGGCTTTCGACCACCATCGTGCAGCAGGCGGGTTCTATCCTGCTCGAAGTCGAAAAGCGCAACGTCAAGCATTTCGAAGTCGAGACGCCCTATCTCGCCGCCGTGGTCAAGGGCACGCAGTTCAGCGTCACGGTGAACGCCGACAGCACCAAGGTCGGCGTCGTCCGTGGGCAGGTCGAGGTCTCCGATTTCCGCACTGGTCAGATCGCTCAGGTGATGCCCGGCCAGGCCGCGACGGCCTTCGAGCATGGCAAGCCTGGCCTCAACCTGAGCGGCTCCGGTACCTTCAATTCGATCGAGCAGGGCAAGCCGCGCGCGTCGACCATCGAGCGAGTGCCGGTGCCGAAATCGGGCCTGCCGGCACCGCGCAATGCTGCGAACGGCCACACCTTCCACGCTCTCGCGCACATAGAGAACGGCAAGGTCGCCGGAGCGGCTTCCAAGCCCCAGCAGGCGGCGGGCGGGTCTCATGTCAAGCCGAGCGTGGTCCGCATCTCCAGTCCGCTTGGCGAGGTGAAGCTGAATTTCAACAAGGTGACGCACGGGCTCGCACGCGGACCGGTTACTGCCGCCGCCGCCGTCAGAAGTGCGTCAGGCTCCAGCACCGATACCGTCTGGAGCGACAGCAAGACGAACGCGACGTCGGCCTCCAACAGCGCCAGCCAGACGGCGGTGACGACGAGCACCAGTAGTACGACGAGCAGCAGCACGAGCACCTCGAGCACGACCACGACGACGGCTGCGACAACGGCCGGGTCGTCGAGCGATAGCTCGAGCAGCAGCTCCGGCGGTAACAAAAAGAGCAATTCCGAAGACGGCAATAGTGGCTCGACCGGCAACGGTAAAGGCAACAACGGCAACGGCAACGGGAATGGCGGGGGCAACGGCAGTAACGGCAACGCCTACGGCCACCACAAGAACTGAGGCCATTCCGTAGGGGATCAAGGGGGCGCATCCGGATTGAACCGGATGTGCGGGGGGACTAGGTGAAACGCTATCGACCGCATATTCTGGTTGTGGTTGCGCTTGCCGTCGTGCTGTCGACGGGATGGCACGGTGCGCTGCGCAGTGCGCTCACCGATTTGCGCTTCGCCTCGCAATCGCGCGAGGCGAGTGGCGATATCGCGGTGGTTGCGATCGATGCGGCATCGATCGACCGGATCGGCGTCTGGCCGTGGCCGCGGCAGCTACATGCCGAACTCTTGCGCAAGCTCGAAAGCGCCGGTGTTCGCGATGTCGCCTTCGACGTCGACTTCAGCACACCGTCGGATCCTGCATCCGACCAGGCTTTCGTCGAGGCGCTGAAGGACGTCGGCGGTTCGACGATCCTGCCGTCCTTCAAGCAACCGGCACCGAACGGCGGCGGTATCCACATCAACCGTCCTCTGACGCCATTCGGCGAACAGTCGTGGCCGGCCGTCGTCAACGTTAGCGTGGAGTCCGACGGGCTGGTTCGACGCTATCCTTTCGGCGAGAGGCTCGGCGAAGAGTTCGTGCCTTCGATGGCGGCGGTGTTGGCGGGGCAATATGCCAACCGGAGCTTGCCGTTCCTGATCGATTTCTCGATTCGCGCGGCATCGATTCCGCGCGTTTCCTTTGTTGATGTGCTACGCGGCGACGCCACGACCCTTTCCAAGTTGAAGGACAAGAAGGTCCTCGTCGGGGCGACCGCTCTCGAGCTCGGCGACCGCTTCAGCGTACCCAACGGCAATGTCGCATCCGGTCCCGTGCTACAGGCGCTGGCGGCGGAATCGATCCTTCAGCATCGCACGCTGCGCTGGACCTCCGATATAGGCATGATCCTGGGCCTCGGTGCCCTGGCCTTGCTCATGATGTTCTCCTGGCGCCGCCTTGGTCCGGGCGTTAGGGTCGTCATCCTCGTTGCGGCGGCGGCGGCAGTCGAGCTCATCGCTGCCCTCGTGCAGCTAAAATGGCCGCTCGTCATCGACACGTCGCTGTTCCACATCGCGACCGTTGCCTATCTCACCGCGATTGCGCTCGACGAGATCGATTTCCGCAGCCTGCTCGGTCGCATCGCCGAGAGCCGCTTCCACCGCATTGCGATGTCACTCGGCGACGGCCTGGTCTGCACCGATGAAAACCACATGATCACAGTGTGGAATCCCGGCGCGAGCGCGATCTTCGGCTACATGCCGGCGGAAATGATCGGCCGCCCCTTCGAAGCGCTCTGCGCATCGCCGACCGACGGCGCGGCCAAGCGCTTCTCGACGCGTGACGCCGCGCGTCAGGCGTTGCTGGTCCCGGGCGGGGCCGTCGTCGTCGAGTTTGAGGGACGGCGCAGGAACGGCGAGGTGTTTCCGCTCGAGGCCAGCTTCTCGGGCTGGCAAGGCACAGACGGCTTCCAATATGGCGCGATTCTGCGCGACATCTCGGTCCGCAAGCGCGAGGCCGAACGCGTTAAATATCTCGCCGAGTACGACTCGCTCACGGAGATAGCCAACCGCAACACCTTGCATACGGGGTTGGTCGGCCTGGTCGCGGCGGCGAAGCGGCAGTCGCGCGAGGTCGCGCTCCTGGTGCTGGGCCTGGACGGTTTCCAGCAGATCAACGATATGTTCGGTCATGCGGCCGGTGATCTCGTGCTCAAGGCGGTCGCCGAGCGGTTGCGGGTCGAGGCCGGAGCCAAGGCGATAGTCGCGCGGCTCAGCGGCGACGAGTTCGCGATCGCGATTGACTGTGTCGAGGCCAATGAGCCGATCGCGGCGTTCACCGAGCGCGTGATCCGCGCGTTCGAGCTGCCGCTCGCGGCCGGCACGCGCCAGCATCGCGTCAGGACCAGCGTCGGGATCGCCGTCTATCCGGACGGCGGGCAGAACGCCGACGACCTCCTGAGCAACGGCCATCTCGCACTCTACCGGGCGAAGACGACCCACCGCGGCGGCTACGTAATCTTCGAGAGCACAATCAGACAGGAGCTCGAGAACAGGCTGACGTTCGAGAGCGAGCTCGCGCAGGCCGTGGACCGCAACGAATTCGAGCTGTTCTACCAGCCGCAGGTTCGCCTGGTTGACGGCGCGCTCCTTGGCGCGGAAGCGCTGATCCGCTGGCGTCATCCCTCGCGCGGCTACGTCTCGCCCGCCGAGTTCATGCCTGTCGTCAATACGTCGGCGCTCTCGGAACGGATCGCCGGCTGGGTGATGGAGACGGCCTGCAAACAGGCGCGGGCGTGGGAGCTCGCCGGCAACAACGTTCGCGTCGCGATCAATCTGTCGCCGTCGCAGCTTCATTCGGGGGATCTCGCGCATTCGGTCGGCGAACTGCTCGCCGCCACCGGGCTCTCGCCTTCGCTGCTCGAGCTCGAGGTGACCGAGGATATCCTTCTCCTCGACGAGGCGCGGGTGCTCGACATGTTCAAGCGGATCCAGGAGCTCGGTGTCCGCGTTCTGTTCGACGATTTCGGCACGGGTTACGCGAGCTTGAGCTATCTGAAGAAGTTTCCGCTCGACGGGCTCAAGATCGACCGCTCCTTCGTGCTCGATCTGCTCGCCGATTCCGACGACGCAGCGATCGTCAGCTCGACCGTCGGATTGAGCAGGCAGCTTGGCCTCTCCGTGATCGCCGAGGGCATCGAGAACCGCGCCACGGCCGATTTCCTGGTCAGCATGGGATGCGAGGAAGGGCAGGGCTATTTCTTCGGCCGCCCGATGCCGGCCGAAGCATTCGCGCGTCAGTTTCTGACGGTGCAGCCGATCCAGGAAGTCGTCGGCGCCGCCTGAGTGAGACGCGTGGCGGTACGGACAATTCCGGCAGAATCGGTTGCTAGCGGCGGCGCGCGATCGCGATGCCGAGCAGGAATGCGACGAACAGGCTCGCCAGCGGCGCCTCGCGCGTGATCGCGGCGACCGTTGCGAGCGGCTTGCCGGGCCTTCGCGCCTCCTCGATGGCCGTCGTAAGGCGATCGACTGCGGCATGCAGGCCGCCGGCGACCTCGCCGATCGTGCGGGTGACGTCGGTTGCGGCATCGACGGCGCGCTCGGCCAGGCCTGGCTGCGAAACTGGTTCCGGTGTGTCCACGCTCAAGGCTTATGGCCTCCAGACCCGCGAAATGGCAGGGACCGGCACCTTTGGCTATCCTCGCGAGCGCTCGTTTTGAACAGCGGGTCCGAAGACCTTTGGCTATCCGCGACTGGCGCCGTCTTGACGGCGGGTGCCGGCCTGCACTGAAAATGCGGCGGACGTGGTTTGGTTCCCTCCAGTGTCGGCCGGCGACAGCATCAGCCCGGGAAACGACGGACGCGAATCTCTGTTAGGCTGATGCCCCAGCGCAGACCTGATCAGGGAGATGGTCGTGACCGATCGCACAACGTCGGATCGAACCAGGCGCATAGCGCTGCTCGGCGCTGCCATCGACATGGGGGCTTCGCAGCGCGGAACGCTGATGGGCCCTGCGGCCCTGCGGACCGCCGGCCTTGCGACCCTGCTGGAAAATCTCGACTTCGAGGTCGTCGATCATGGCGATCTTTCGGTCGCCGGCATTCCCGATTCCACCGACGAGCCGCCCCGGAACGCCAATCACTACCGCGAGATCCAGCGCTGGACACGCGTCGTGAGCCATCGCGCCTATGACGTCGCCAAGAGCGGCGCGGTCCCGATCTTTCTCGGCGGCGATCACACGCTGTCGATGGGCTCGGTCAATGCCATGGCGCGTCACTGGCAGGAGCACGGGCGCAAACTGTTCGTGCTCTGGCTCGACGCGCATGCCGACTACAACACGCCGGCGACGACGATCACGGCGAACATGCATGGCATGTCCGCGGCGTTCTTGTGCGGCGAGCCCGGGCTCGACGGGCTGCTCGGCAAGGAGCCGCGCGCCTCGATCGACCCCGACCAGCTCGAGCTGTTCGGCACGCGCTCGATCGACAAGCTCGAGAAGGAGCTGATGCGCACGCGGCGCATCCGCGTCGCCGACATGCGCCAGATCGACGAGTTCGGCGTCGCCGTCCTGATCCGGCGCTTCATCGAGCGGGTGAGGGAAAGCGACGGGGTGCTGCACGTCAGCTTCGACGTCGATTTCCTCGACCCCTGCGTGGCCCCTGGCGTCGGTACCACGGTGCCGGGCGGGGCGACCTATCGCGAGGCACACCTGATCATGGAGCTGCTGCACGATTCCGGCCTGGTCCGGTCGGTCGACATCGTCGAGCTCAATCCGTTCCTGGACGAGCGCGGCCGCACCGCGCGGACGGCGGTCGAGCTGATCGGCAGCCTGTTCGGGCAACAGATCGCGGACCGCCCGACGCCGAGCAACGCGATCTCGCCTGGCGAGTAGAGTCCGAGGCGCTCGTCCGGTCGCACAAGCGCTGCCGCGCTGGGATGGAACTCCTCCGCGAGACCGAGCATTTAGATCAGCCGTGGCGACGATCGCCTGATTTTGAAATGCACGCGAATTGCCAAGGCGCGCGCGAGGCGATTTCATGCGGCTGAGCACGAGGGCCCGCAATGACCAAGACACGAACGACTGACGGCATCGACGCGACCACGCGCCGTCGCTTCCTTAAGTCCGGCGGCGTGGCCCTGAGTGGAGTCGTTCTCGGCAGCGGCACCGCTGCCACGGCGGCTGGAACGGACAATCTGCCGCCCGACATTCCTGAATGGATGAAGGCGCCGGGCGAGCCGATGGGCAGTCAGCCCTATGGGGCGCCGTCGCCGTTCGAGAAGAACGTCGTCAAGAACATCTCGAAGAACCTCAAGCAGTACATCTCCGCTTCGGGCCGGACGCCGTTGCAGGAGCTCGACGGCATCATCACGCCGAACGGGCTGTTCTACGAGCGCCATCATGGCGGCGTGCCGACGATCGATCCGGCGCAGCACCGCCTGATGCTTCATGGCCTGGTCGAACGTTCCCTGATCTTCACCATGGACGACCTGCGGCGCTTTCCGTCGCAGTCGCGCATCCACTTCCTCGAATGCTCGGGCAATCCCGGCTACACGAAGCCTTACGGCAAGACCGCCTCCGACCTCGTGGGCCTCGTGAGTTGCGCCGAATGGACCGGCGTGAGCCTGAAGCTGGTGCTCGAGGAAGCCGGTCTCAAGCCGGACGCCAAATGGGTCGTGGCCGAAGGCGCCGACGCCGCGGCGCTGACGCGCAGCGTCCCGATCGAGAAATGCCTCGAGGACGCCATGCTGGTCTACAGCCAGAACGGTGAGCGGCTGCGGCCGCAGCAAGGCTATCCGCTGCGGCTCTTCCTGCCCGGCTTCGAAGGCAACATGAGCGTGAAATGGCTGCGGCGCCTGCATGTGACGTCGGAGCCTACCTATTCGCGCGAGGAGACCTCGAAATACACCGACCTCTTGCCTGACGGCACCGCGCGCGAGTTCTCCTTCTACATGGAGGCCAAGTCGATCATCACGCGTCCCTCCGGCGGACAGCGCCTCGATGGGCCCGGCTTTCACGAGATCACCGGCATCGCCTGGAGCGGGCACGGCAAGATCGCCCGCGTGGAAGTGTCCATCGATGACGGCAAGAGCTGGCAGTCAGCGCAATTGCAGGAGCCGGTGCTGACGCGCGCATTGACGCGCTTCCGCTTTCCGTGGCGATGGGACGGCAAGCCGGCCGTGATCCAGAGCCGCGCCGTCGACGAGACCGGCTACGTCCAGCCAACGCTTGCCGAGCTCCTCGCCGTGCGCGGCGAGAACTATTTCTACCACAACAACGCGATCTGGCCCTGGCGCATCGCGGACGGCGGCGAGGTGACCAATGCGCTGGCGTGAATCCTGCGGCATCGCCGTCGCGGTCCTGCTCTGCGCTTGGACGAGCGGCGCGTCTGCGCAAAGTCCTTACGGCATCGGACGGCCGGCATTGCCCGCGGAGATCGCGGGCTGGAACATCGACATCGGACGCGACGGCAGCAATCTGCCTGAGGGCCGCGGCACGGTCAGTCGGGGAGGCGAGGTGTTCGCTCAGCAATGCGCGTCCTGCCATGGCGACAAAGGCGAGGGTGGCCTCGGCGATCGCCTCGTCGGCGGGCAGGGGACGATCGGCACAGCGAGGCCGATCCGCACTGTCGGCAGCTACTGGCCTTACGCGACGACGCTGTTCGACTACATCCGCCGCGCGATGCCGCAGAACGCGCCGCAGTCTCTCAGCAATGACGACGTCTATGCGGTGTCGGCCTATATCCTCAGCCTGAACGGACTGGTCGGCGCAGATGCGACGCTCGATGCCAAATCGCTCGCCGCGATCAAGATGCCGAACCGCGACAAGTTCGTTGGCGACGCGCGTCCCGACGTGAAGTGAGGTTGCGCGACGATTCCAGGGTTCCGCGGAACTCCGCCGCATGAGGCGGAACCACGCGCGACCTCATTGCATTAACCCATGAGAGGAAATAGCCCAGAGTGTTCGATGGCAACAAGCTTCACGAACTCCCTTGCTATGGCGCTTCGCCACCCCGGCGTGATTGCGCTGATCGTCGCAGGCCTCACCATCGCCGCGATGCTGCTCGTCGACCATGGCCCGTGGAGCCGGGCGAAGGCACAGCCTGCGCATGTCGCGATGTATCACACCACGGGTGAAGCCGCGCACGCCGCCGGCGCCATGGTGCTGCCGACCGATCCGAAGTCGCCAATCGAGCCCGTGCGACCGGGACCGAAGACGTCCCCAACCGTCAACCCCGTGACGCCTTAACCTTCAGCTTTCGCCCTTCAGCTCTTGCGGCCGTAGCTGAGCAGCCCGCCGTGCGTCTTCGGCGGATGCGCGGCAAGCGCCTCCTCGTTCGGCTCGGTGCCCCAGCCCGGACGGTCCGGAATGACGAGATGGCCGTTCGCGATCTCGGGCTCGTGCGTGAACAGCTCGCGGTCCCACGCCAGGCGATCGATGTCGATCTCCATGATGCGCAGGTTCGGCACCGCGGCACAGAAATGCGCGTTCATCATCGAGCAGAGATGGCCGTAGAAATTATGCGGCGCGACGTTGACCTCGAAGGCTTCCGCGACTGAAGCAATCTTCATCGACTGCCAGACGCCGTTCCAGGGCGTGTCGATGATCGCGACGTCCATCGCCTGCTCGCGGAAATAGGGCAGGAATTCGCGTAAGCTGAGCAGCGTCTCGCAGGACGAGATCGGGTGCGGGCTCTGCCTCCTGATGTAGCCGAGCGCTTCCGGATTGAAGCTGTCGATCTCGACCCAGAACATGTCGATGTCCGCGATCGCGCGCAGGATCTTGAGGTAGCCTTCGGTCTTGGCGTTGAAGTTGCAGTCGAGCAGGATCTCGACATCGGGGCCGGCGCCGTCGCGGATCGCTTCGAGATGCATGTGCAGGTCGCGCAGGATTTTGCGGTCGACATTGATCTCGGGCAAGAATGGCGAGCCGAAGCCGGGCCGCCAGCCCGTCGGCTTGCCGTCGTCATAGGAGAAGATGTTGGTCTTGAGTGCTGTGAACTTTTTCTCGCGCACCTCGCGCCCCATGGCCTTGACGCCGTCGAGGCTTTCGATCGGCGGCTTGTACCAGGACGGATGATTGATCCGCCACGTCGCGCAATGCGACCAGTACACGCGCACGCGGTCGCGGATCTTGCCGCCGAGGAGCTCGTAGCAGGGCACGCCGAGACATTTGGCCTTGGCATCGAGCAGCGCGTTCTCGATCGCGCCCAGCGCCTGCGCCACCACGCCGCCGGCGGCCGGCCGCGTCGCCGCGAACAGCTCGGCATGGATGCGCTCGTGCTGGAAGACGTTTTGCCCGATGACGCGGCTCGAGAGCCGCTGGATCGCAGCACCGACGCCCGGCGAGCCAAAGCCCTCGTCGAACTCGCTCCAGCCGACGATGCCGTCTTCCGTCGTCAGCTTGACGAAATGGTAGTTTCGCCAGCCGGCATCGCAGGCGAGGATTTCGAGGTTCACAGCTTTCGATGAATTCGTCATGTCGCTCCCCGGCGGCTGCTTGTTGAGCCTTTGATCTCGGCGCAAATGCTTTGCGTTTGTCGCGCTTGATTTGTTAAGCCAAGGCGCGAGCCCCGTGAAGCGATGGAGGCGCGCAGCGCATATGCAGTCGCGTCGTTTTTGCGGCGCGGCAAGGCTGTCGGACAAGGCTGCCGGAAAGGCTGGGGATGGCCATGATGTTTCCGGGGATCGCCGCGAAATCGCGCCGGCTTCTTTCCGTTTTGGCCACAATCGACCCCAACGATCAGCCCCATGCAAGCCTTGGCGGTTATATCGATTCTGGCGCTGCTCACCTTGGGTGGGGCAGCCATTTCCGACCAGATTCTCACGGCGGATCAGCAAATCGTGCAGAGGGTTGAGTAAGGAGCACGATCAAGCGAAGGCGCATTGTCTATGGGGGATGACAGATGCTTTCGGTAGACCAGTTTCTGAGACTGATCAGCGTGCCCGCCGTGTTCGTGGCTTTCATCATTGCATCGCAGATTTCGGCGGCCCTGACCTCGAACTGAGCCACCTCAAGCGACGAGGGAAGAACCGAGCAGCGCCACGACCGCGAGCGCCATCAGCGCCGTGCCGAGCCAGCCGAGCGCGATGAGCGATGTCCGCGCCCTGAAGGCGCCCATGACGCCGGCGTTCGAGACGATCAGCATCATCATCACCATGATGGGGACGGCGACGATGCCGTTGAGCACGGCGCTCCACACCAGCATGTGGATGGAATCGATGCCGGTGAAGCCGAGCGAGAAGCCGATGACGGTGGCGGCCGCGATGATCGTGTAGAAGCCGACGGCTTCGTCCGGCTTCGCTTCCAGCGTGGCGCGCCAGCCGAAGATCTCCGCAACGCCATAGGCCGCCGAGCCCGCCAGCACCGGGATCGCCAGGAGGCCCGTGCCGATGATGCCGAGCGCGAACAGCAGGAAGGTGAAATCGCCGGCGAGCGGCCGCAGCGCTTCGGCGGCTTCCGTCGCCGAATTGATTTTGGTCACGCCATTGGCGTGCAGCACGGACGCCGTGGTCAGGATGATGAAGAAGGCGATGCTGTTCGAGAGCAGCATGCCGAGCGTGGTGTCGGCCTTGATGCGCGTCAGCTCGGGATCGCCGGTGCGCGGCGCCTTCGTCAGGGGCTTGTGATTCCTGTGGTTCATCTCCTCGACCTCCTGGGAGGCCTGCCAGAAGAACAGATAGGGGCTGATGGTGGTGCCGAGCACGGCGACCACCATCAGGAAATAATCGGCGCTGATATTGGCCTGTGGCCAGACCGCTGCCAGCAGCGCCGTGCTCCAGGGAATGTTCACGGTGAAGGCGGTCGCGACATAGGCGAACAGCGACAGCGTCAAAAATTTCAGCACCGGCGTGTAGCGGCGATAGGGCACGAAGACCTGGAGCAGGGTGGAGGATGCCGCGAAGATCAGCGCGTGCTCGTGGTTCAGCCCGCCGATGACGAGCGAGAGCGCCTCCGCCATCGCGGCGATGTCGGCGGCGATGTTGAACGTGTTCGCGGCAACCAGCATGGCCACCAGCGCCAGCACCAGCCAGCGCGGCACGAGCTTCATGACGTTGGCCGCCAGCCCCTTGCCGGTGACCCGGCCGATGCGCGCGCTGACGAGCTGGATCGCGATCATGAAGGGCAGGGTGAGAAACACCGTCCACAGCAGGCCATAGCCGAACTGCGCGCCGGCCTGCGAATAGGTGGCGATGCCCGACGGATCGTCGTCGGCCGCGCCCGTGATCAGACCGGGCCCGAGCCGTTTCAGCACCATCCGCAGGGATCTTGGCGGTGCGCGAAGGACGGGGGCGGTCATGGAGGGCGGTGTCTCGCGTCGGGGCGCTTTCCGAAATCTCCCGGCTAACTCAGGTTAGGGAGGAAAAGTTCCCGCTGTCTGCTCGACGGCTCGTTTCGGATTGTCAGTATTTAAGGTTGACACGTCGGGCAAATCACCTGTAAACAGGCATCATCGCAAACATCGTCGAGCCCGTGCCGTCACCGGTCGCGGGCTTTGTTGTTGAGGCGGGGGCGGAGATGGCGGACTATCGGACGCTGACGAACATACCCCAGGCGGCCGCGAGGCCTGCGCCTGTAACAACATAAATGGGGTTGTCGCAGAAGGCGCTTCCGTAAGTACACACGGCGGCACCAAACGAGCCGATCTCGTGGTGGCTCGCGGAATAGAACAGGCCTGACAGGCCAAGCAGTGCACCGGCGACGTAGTACATCGATCTCCTCCTCGATGGATTTCAAACGTCGGGCCGCCGCTCAACGCTTGATCCTTCAGTCACTCGACAACATCGGAGAGGGTGGCGTGAAGAAGTTTCATTCCGCCAAATTCGACTCAATGCATTTTAGATAAAGTTTGACACGTTGGGGCAATCACCGGCTGAATGGCATCATCGAAAGAGTTCGCCTCAACCGCGCGGAGAAATCCGCTGCGGTTTTTTCGTTTGATGAGCGAGATCATGCAGAGCGCACACGAGGGAGTCGAAGTCCAATGCGAAATTGACGATCGGTCGTTTGCTCGCTGAGCCGACTATTCCGCTCACCCCGGCGAACTAACTTGAGAGGGGGCCACCTGTTGACATGGTTCTCGTTTTGTTCCATAGGAGATCTTAGTTCTACCTGCGAGTGAAAATGTGATCAGCAATGAGTAGTTCGTCTCTCGCCTTTGTTCTGCTGGACAATCCGACAACCCCGGACATGTCGGCCGTCGCCAAAGCTCTTCGCACGCGGTATCCCGAATTGCCGGTGGAGATGGTGACGGACAACGGCCCGGCAGGAGCCCGCCAAAATCCTGCGAGTTCGCCGTTGATTCGCTGTGGTGATGAACTCGTCGCGGTGATGTCGATGCCGGCGCCCATACCGCAGGACCTGGGCCTATGGTCGCGTACTGCCACCACCTGGCCGGATGGCAAGACGATTGCGGCGCGGCATCGAGGTCATCTGATCGTTTCAGTGCTTGGGAAAGGCCAGCAGCCGCTGCCCGCCGCGCGTCTCAGCACCGCCGTCATCGGCGCGCTAATTGCAGTCGTCCCGGAATGCTGCGGCGTGGTGTGGGGCGGCAAGGTTGCGCGGCCTGCGAAGCTTTGGCTCGAGATGTCCAGCCGGTCCTTTGCGCCGTTTCCCGACTATCCCTTCACGCTGTGGCTCGACGTCCTTCCGTTTCGTTCAGGTGCGGGGATCGGCGCGGTAACGATGGGGCTTGCGGCATTCGCCGGACGTGAGATCGAATTCGAGACTACGAAGCTGCCGTTTCCAACGATGATCGACAAGGTGGCAGGCCTTGCCGCCTATCTCGTCGAGCACGGAAACGTGGTCAAGGACGGCGACACCTTTGGTGGCGATGAACGCGAGCGCTTCGCGGTCCGTTACAAGGACTCCGAGCGGTTTGGCGGGATGCCCGTCTTTTCTTGCGTGGCGGCTTGAGGCTCTCAGCAAGACTTGCGTCGACAATGATAGCATTCAAGTCATCTAGGTCCCCACGAGAAGATCAACTATGACTGATCCCTCGACCAAGAAGCGCTCGTCGAAAGCGAAGGCGCGAAAGTTTTACATGATGGACCCCGACTACAGGTTTGAGACATGTCCTGGATGGGAGATGAAGAACCTGGCGCTGCTGACCAACGGGGGCCGCGTACTTTTTGCTCCCCCGGAGCGGGGCTTTCGGCAATTTCCCGAGCCGCCGCGCCTATTGATCGATAGATCTCTTGGACGCGCGCCAGTCGATTGTGAGCGGTTTCACGACTACTGGCTTGTGTCGGACCGGATGAAAACCGTCCTTGAGTCGGTGGATCGTGCCGGAGTCGCATTTGTGAAATGCGAGACCGGCTACCGGGGCGGTAGCGCGGGGCCAGTCTACTGGTTGTGCGATGTTCTCCGCCTTCTGGACGCCGTTGACGAGGAAAAATCGCGCGTCAGAATTGAGTACGATTCCCCCGATCACAAAGCATACAACCTAATGGGCGGCGCGAGTCTCTTCTTCAGAGATGAGATTGTAGGTTCGGCACATATCTTCAGACTGCGCTTCTTGTTCCCGCAAATCATCTGTGATCAGTCAATGAAGGACGCGTGCAAAGCAGCGGGCCTGAAAGGCATCGGCTTCAAGGATGCTGCCAAGCGTCGAGTTCGTCGATTGGCGCGTGATCGCGCTTCATAGGGCAGTCCCGCGTTTGGACAGAGTAAAAAGAAGGTCAACCGACAGTCTCGTGGCTTGGTTTGGCCTGCTACCGCTGCCCGCCGGCGTGCTCGAAACGCGTGTCTCGCAGTAAGGCTGGAAAGAAACCTAACGCTGCGTTCGATCATTCGCAATCAACGCAAGGTGAGATCGTTTCGTAAGACGACTGCTCCACCTAGCCTCATCGTCACGTTCTCTGTCGCATAGGCATCTGCGGCAATCGCATCGATCTAAAAACGCGGACGTTGGGAGGTCCCCAACGATCGGCCCATTTTGCCCACCCACAATCAGCGCGCGCATACGAGGCTGGCCGATCCGCTGAGCCTCTTGAAGCGAAACCGCAGATGATTCTGCCGGCAGAATCCATTGAGACCTGAGCCGTCGCATGTTTCACTGCCATCATATCCTGCCAAAACAGTTCGCAGACCACCGGGTTGTCAGATTTTTGAGCGATCTGTTCAACCGGGACGGCGTCGAAAATCTAATGGCATTGCCTTCCGAACAGTGGGTCGCAAATGATTTTGGTTCGAGCCCGCACACGGGCGGGCACCTCCAAACATACCACAATGGCTTCGAAGGATTCCTCGATCGCGTCGGTACATCGCCAGAGTTCGGAGAGGCCAGGGCCGGTGACGCAGCGGCGCGTGATCAGCTGTCTTCAAAATTGAAGGGATTGGTCGCTGCCGCCAAATACGCTCTCGCGAACAAGCATCTACTTGCCAACACGCCACTGGGAATGACGCCTGAGGATGCGAAAAAAATCAACGAAGACTGGTTTGAAAATTGGGAGGACTACGCCGAGAAGCATCACGACGAAATCCAGCAGATGCGCGACACGGTGGAGCAGCTGCATAGATTTGGTCAACTGGACCAAGCGGTGTTTTGGCCGCTTCTGTCGCCGACCAGCACTCTCAGTCTCGCGGATAAGATCGACATTCTACGGCGGCATCGAGACTCTCCTATCACGCAACAGTTCACGACGATCGGTCCGATTCCTGATCTTCCGGGCTTCGTTCCGTCTATCGTTGATACTCGCCTGCCAGGCTTCATCCCCCCTTCCTTGGATGGCCTGATCCAAAGGGAAGGTTTCATGCGACATGATCCGTCCGTGACTTACGGACTGCCCGGGTTTCCTGTGTCCAATCCCGCATTGCAAGGGCTTGGGCCGTTGCCTCCGAGCATCGCCATGCCACAAGCTCCCCAGGTTCTCCAATTCAACCAGGAGACCGGGCGGCCTCTGACGTTTTCCGATGGATCGCCGGTCTTCGGGCCCGCTCCCTCCGCCACGTCCACGGCCGTTGGTCGAGCGGCTCTCGCTGGGACGGCCGCGGCAGGTGCTGGGATGGTGGCACTCTCCGTTCCTGCGCTATGGCCGACGTTGCCGCTGTCGGCGAGGTTGGCCATGCTGGGAATCTTTGGGACCACTGCGAGCGCTCCTGCCGTTGCAGGCGACGCTGCAAGCAGCGCCGGGGCCGCCGGTGGAGGCGCCTTCTCAACGGGCACGGCTCCGTACGACGCATTCAACACCAGCTCTTCTGCTTCCAACACGAACACCAGCGGCGGCAACCCTCGCGGATCTCTGTTCGGGCCGCCGCTGGTCGAGAGCAAACCGCTTCAGCAAGGGTCGGATCTCGCCAACACTTTTGCTGATCGCTTCGGAAACTGGACCGAGACGTCGGCGGGCACGATGCCTGCTCAGGCGTCGCCCTCGCTTGGGGGGCCGGCTCCCGGCGCGGCGGGAGCCGTCGCTCCTGAAGATGTTCGGCGGTTGACGCGCGTGAACGCGTCGAACTCAGCCAACGCGTTCGCGTCGGGTACCTCGCCCATCCAGTACCTGCCTTCTTCGGAGTTCAACGACCGTTTTGGTAGTTGGAGCTTGCCGCCAGGCGATCGACAGTCGCCGCAAGCAAGCAGGCCAGTTGGCGCCCTTGCGGATGATCCAGCCTATTCCATCCCGCCGCCGATTTGGGGATTGGAGGATCCTCGCAGCGCGCAGAATGATGCCGAAGAATGGTTCTCGCGCTGGATACGGCCGCTTGTGCGGCAGGACCGAATGGATTGAAGACCACCCTGCGCACACGAACGACGGCGTCTGCCGTCTGCGTGACTTCAATTGATCGTTGACACGTCGGGCAAATCACCGGCAGAATGGCATCATCGAAAGAGTTCACATCAACCCGCGCGGAGAAATCCGCTGCGGGTTTTTTCATCCCGATTTCCGGAATTGGGGCGTGTCGGCGCGCCGTAGTCTCGTTTCAGTTGAGTCGGGCTCTCACAGAGCGCTTCACCGCATCGCCACCGTCTTCGATCTGCTTACGAGCCCGACTACATCTTTTCTGCGCCTCAGGCTTGGCATCCTGAACACGCGGTGATGAGGTGGCCATCCCGACTTCGCGTTGAAATGGGCAGAATAAGATGAGCGACAAACAGCCAAATTCGATTCCGAGGCGTCCCAGAGCGCGCAAGCGCAAATTCTACGTGATTGGTCCCGATTACCGGGTTGGCGGCAAGCCGGGCTTCCGGTTGGAGGACAACAACATCCTTCCGCGGGGCCATTATCATCTGCCCCCTTTTGATAAGCCGCCCCGCTTTGTGTTTGACAAAAGGGCAGGTGACTTGCCGCGCGATCTGGAGAGTTATTATGGATTTTGGCTGGTCTCCGACAGGACCAAGGCGGTGCTGGAAGCCGTCGATCCGAAAGGATTCTCCTTCGCGTTGTGCGATGTGCGAATCCCCAACGGTGTTTACGAGGGGCCCCGGTACTGGTTTTGTGACGTCCTTCGTGTTCTCGATGCGCTGGATGAAGCAACGTCGCGTTTGAAGATCGAAATGCTTGATGACGTCCGCTATCGCCGCTTCGGCGAGAAGTTCTACAATTTTTCGGGTGGCGCTGAACTAGTCTTCAGGGAAGACGTGGTCGGCGACGCGCATGCCTTCCGAATGGCCTATCGCGGATCGACCGTCATATGCGACCAGGTGATGAAGGATGCCTGCAAGTCGGCGGGTCTAAAAAGAATATGGTTTGAAGACGCCTCGAAGCTTTGAATTGACTCAGCGAGACGTAGGTTTTGGAAACAACATATGTCGATCCTTTTTGATCATCACATTATCCCGCAACAGTTGGCTGACCATGACGTGTTTCGCGACATCGACTCCGAGATGTTCGATATAGATTCTCCTGGCAATCGAATCTATTTGCCAGCGGATAGCGAGCTTGCAGCGAATATGGATCTATCGCGGCATCCCAGCAGGCACGTATCAACCTATACTAGAGCTGTTAGGGAGGCTCTCGAAAAGATCAAGGAGACAGAGGACCCGAGCGCCCGCGCCGCAGAGATCAAGAACCTGATCGACGCCATGAGGGTCGGATTCGCCAATGGCGATCTCCACACGAACGTCGGTGCAGGCAAGACGCGGGAGGACGTTGACAACGGAATAAAGAAAGTCTTCGCCGACCACAAACGCTATCTCGCAGAACGGCCAGATCAGCTTCAGGCGATCAGAGATCTCGAACAGAAGGCAGCCGCTGCCGGACAGGATCATCTGATCCAATGGTCCGCTATCCTTGGCAATGCCGTAAGGGAGAGGTTGCTAAGTGATGCAATTACAAAGAATCCCGGAGTCAATGTAACTGAGGGAAATAAGAACCTGGGTGGAACGCCTTGGTATTCTAAGTTTAGCACCGCCGATCCCAATGCATACCTTTATCCCACTCCCGGATCGGTACCGCTTAACGCTGAGCACTTCGCGCCGCTGCCGGGCTTCAGTTCGCCTTCGCTTGACGGTGTAGATCAAGCAGAAGGATTTACGCAGCACGATCCAGCGCCGACCTACGGATTGCCCGGATTTCCAGTATCCAATCCCGCCCTGCAAGGCCTTGGGCCGTTGCCTCCGAGCATCGCCATGCCACAAGCTCCCCAGGTTCTCCAATTCAACCAGGAGACCGGGCGGCCTCTGACGTTTTCCGATGGATCGCCGGTCTTCGGGCCCGCTCCCTCCGCCACGTCCACGGCCGTTGGTCGAGCGGCTCTCGCTGGGACGGCCGCGGCAGGTGCCGGGATGGTGGCACTCTCCGTTCCTGCGCTATGGCCGACGTTGCCGCTGTCGGCGAGGTTGGCTGCGCTGGGAACGCACCGCCCATCCCTTACTTGCCTTCTTCGGAGTTCAACGATCGTTTTGGCGGTTGGAGCTTGTCGCCAGGCGACCGACAGTCGCCGCAAGCAAGCAGGTCAGTTGGCGCCTTCGCGGATGATCCAGCCTATTCCATCCCGCCGCCGATTTGGGGATTGGAGGATCCTCGCGGCGCGCAGAATGATGTCGAGGAATGGTTCTCGCGCTGGATACGGCCGCTTATGCGGCAGGACCGAATGGATTGAAGACCACGCTGCGCACACGAACGACGGCGTCTGCCGTCCGCGTCAGTTGAACTGATCGTTGACACGTCGGGCAAATCACCCCGCAGAATGGCATCATCGAGAGAGTTCACATCAACCCGCGCGGAGAAATCGGCCGCGGGTTTTTTGTGGTGATACCAACCATGCGGCGCTGGGCTCCTTTTGGCTGGTGATTTGGGGCCGAGGGCTTTCAATACGAGAGCGGACCAACATGCGGCTAAGCCGCGACGGCCGCTTTTGACCCATAGCGGGCTCGCGCAGGCTTTCCACAGGATTAGGCGACCCTATCTTGCGCCAGGCCCATGCTGTAGTTTAGCGCCCGCGCGCGTGGGTCTGAGACCGGTGCCCTCCGGCTCCAACCGCCGACCCAGGAAGGATCGAGAGATGACGTACGCAATCTCCACAAGGCTGGCACCTTCATTGATTGGCCTTGCGACTGCGGCGTTTCTCGCGCTTGGTGGATCGACGCCGGCTTTTGCCCAGGATGCGGTTGTCGCAACGCTTCCTCAGGACATTCATTTCGAGGGACCCGCCGGAGCGGTGGGAATCGCCACCCTGTACGGCGACCCGAAAAAGGCGGGAGTATTTTCGGAACGGGTGAGAATCCCAGCTGGCTTCAAGATCATGCCGCATTGGCATGGTGAGACTCGAACGGCCATCGTTCTGTCCGGCACCTTGTATTACGCGAACGGTGATCAGTGGGATGAAAGTAAATTCAAGGCCTACCCACCCGGCTCGTTCTTGATTGAACCAGCGAAAATCTCCCATTACGCGACGGCAAAGGACGGCGAGGTGGTTCTTCAAGCGACGAGCATCGGTCCGAGCAGCACCGTCAAGATTGAACAAGCGAAGAAGTAGGTTAGCGGTGGCGCACGCCTCAGCCTGAAATTTCGCTCCTGATCCATCGCCGCAAATCTGACACGTCCCGCCGGCGTCCGCTTTCGGGCGCCGAGCCGACTAGATTCGCTCACACAGAGTTTCTCGCCTTTTTGACCCAAACCGGACGTCAGAGTCATGTGGATATTAAGGTGTATAGTGCGTGACACAATTTGTGGTTAGGCTAGCACCCACACACCGATCGCCGAAAAGGACCGCACTTTTCAACGAGCGGAGCAATTGGTGGAGAGCAAGATTTAACAGCGCGATTTTGGAGAGCAGCCATGTTCATCACGCGTCGCTTCGCAACTTTTGGAGGTTTAAGTCTCCTTGCCAGCGCTTCGATGACAACTCTGGCCCGTGCGGACTGGGGCGACAATGCCGGTATTGGTGAGGGTCTCGAAGACTTTTGGCTGGCGACCGACGCCTACATCTATGGCTATCCACTCGTCACCATGGAAATGACCCGTAGGGTCATCACCAATGTTGCCAAGCCCGAGGGCACACATGCGCCGATGGGGCAGTTGATCAGACTGCGTGAATATCCAAATGCCTCCTATCGCGACGTAACCGCGCCCAATGCCGACACGCTGTATACCACGGCTTTCTTCGAGGTCGACAAGGAGCCGTGGGTGCTGAGCATCCCCGACATGAAGGGACGATACTATCTGTTCCCGATGCTCGACGGGTGGACAAATGTGTTTCAAGTGCCGGGCAAACGCACGACCGGAACGGACGCGCAGACCTATGCCATCACCGGTCCAGGCTGGACGGGAACGCTGCCGCAGGGCGTGCGGGAGTACAAATCTCCGACCAACATCGTTTGGCTGCTCGGCCGCATCTACTGCACCGGCACTCCAGAAGATTACAAGGCCGTCCATGAACTGCAGGACCAGTGCAAGCTGGTGCCGCTCAGCGCGTATGGAAAGCCCTATACGCCGCCGGAAGGCAAGGTCGATCCATCGATTGACACGAAAATGGCCGTGCGTGAGCAGGTGAACCGGATGGATGCGGTGGCCTACTTCACGCTGCTCGCGCAGCTCATGAAGTCCAATCCTCCCGCCGTCGCCGATGCGCCCGCGCTCGCCAGGTTCGCCAAGATCGGGCTTGTGCCCGGTAAGGATTTTGATGCGAGCAAGCTCAATGCGGACTTCGCCAAGCGAATTCCGGAGATTGCCTTCGACCGCATCATGCTTCAGTTCAAGCTCAACAAGGATGTGCAGCACATCAGTGGCTGGAATTTCACCACCAAGACCGGCCTTTATGGCACGGACTACCTGATGAGGGCGCTCGTTACCGCGATCGGACTGGGCGCCAACCGGCCGCAGGATGCGGTTTATCCGACCTCGCTCAAGGATGCCCACGACGACGCGTATGATGGAGCCAACAAATACGTGGTCCGTTTCGATAAGGGACAAACCCCGCCGGTCGAGGGCTTCTGGTCGATCACGATGTACGACGCCCAATATTTCTTCGTCGCAAATCCGATCAATCGCTATTCGATCAGCCCACGTCAGAATTTGAAATCGAATCCAGACGGGTCGATTGACATTTATGTCCAGAAGGACTCGCCGGGCGCGGACAAGGAATCAAATTGGTTGCCCGCACCAGCTGGCAAATTCATCCTCATGCTGCGGATGTACTGGCCCAACGAAAGCGGTCCATCGATCCTTGATGGAACTTGGACGATCCCTGAGGCGAAGAAGGCAAGCTCGTGAGCGCCGGACGACATAGGCGGCGACCATAAATGAGCCGGTGGCGCGGGCGCAACGGTGAGAGGAGGTGCCGGGCACGGAGCCCCAATGTCTCCTCCTGGCCCTTAAGAGACAGGCTGTTCACACCTCTGGGAATGTCGGTTTGGAAACGTAGAGCGGACATTCGGCCGAGATAGGAAAATCCGAAAAAGACTTGACGCGTCGGGCAAATCACCTCTAAAGTGGCATCGTCGAAAGAGTTCGCATCGACCCGCGCGGAGAAATCCGCCGCGGGTTTTTTGTTTCGATACAAGCTGTGAGGCGATGCTGTCCCGTTACTAAACGGTCTGTAGCCGAACATCCGCTTCTAATGGGAGGGCAGACCAACCTGCGGCTAAGCCGAGACTGCAGCTTTTGACCCGAAGGCGACCTTGGGAAGATCCGGCTATTGAGGCAGTTGGATGCATTTATCGTCGTGCCGCTCACCCGCTGCTCGGCGAGACTGAAAGGACATGCAAGAGCGGTTGCGGCGAGACCGATATTTCTCCGACAAATGGGCGGTCGTAGGCGGCGATAAGGAGGATGGAAGCCGCTATGCTCGTCGCAAACAGCGCGAGTGAAACCAGACCTGCCAGGGGATCGTCGCAGTGGACGAAGGCAATTGTAACCAGAGCGATGACCGCTTGCAGCAGCAGGCACGACCACTTCACTATGTTCACCTGGTCGCGGCTGACGAGGATGCGATGCCGGCGCGCGTCAAGCGCCGTCTCGAGAGAGCTTACGATCTCGCGCTGAGCAATCTCCTGGCCCGAACCGGCCGTCGTCAGCGAGAGAACGAGTTGCAGCGCCTGGACGAGTGCCGGCGAGGGTGCGTTCAGCGGAGCGGTTTCGGCTCCCTGAGCCATCATGGGCCATTCCACGGTCGCGGCTCGCTGGACATATTCGCTCACCAGGCTGCGCAATTTGTTCTCCGGCTCGCCCGGGAAACTTGCGGCCAGAATGAGGACCGATCGAAGCGCGGAGGCCTCGCGGCTGACCTCGGTGCTGGCGCGGTCATTGTCCCTCCAGACCTGCGCGGCCGTAAACACGACAAACAGACCAAAGACAACGCCGAGCGGCGATAGCATGCCCGCTGAAATCGCTTTGAAAGATCTTATTCGCTTGTGCGTCGCGGCCGCCAACACGCCAATGTAGATCACCAAGGCTACCAGATAGACGCCCCCGAAGATGACCAGCGCCATCCATGGTATGGGCAGATTGTGCAACCAGTCGCTCATCTGTTGCCCCATCGGTTGCGCTGGCTTCGGCTTTGATCGCGTGTAGTCCGTTTGCGAGAAGCTGCAGCGCGGGTCACCCGTAACCGAATGATACATGCATCTGGCGCAAACGCATTCTTAATCTGACCGTTAGCGTAAGGCGGTATTGATCGGGTTCCATTGGAGTCCCGACGGCGCCGGCGCAATGCGACAAGAACGGAGCCGGTACGCTTCGTGTCTGTCGGCATGAGTCGCGCGTGTCTCGCCGTTGGAGATCCAATTGGTGCGGCATGAGTCCGATTCTGGCCCTAAAGAGAAAAACTGACATACTTCAGGAAATGTCGGTTTGGAAACGTAGAGTGGACATTCGGTTAGATAGGAAAATCCGAAAACGCTTGACGCGTCGGGCAAATCACCTCTAAAGTGGCATCATCGAAAGAGTTCGCATTAACCCGCGCGGAGAAATCCGCCGCGGTTTTTTTGTCGCGATACCAACCATGCGGCGCTGGGCTCATGGCTGGCAATTTAGGGCCGAGTCCGCTTTCAATACGAGAGCGGCCAACATGCGGCTCAGCCGAGACGGCCGCTCTTGACCCTAAGCCGACTTCGGCTGTCGTCCACGCTTCTTTAGGATGATCGTTTCTGAATGCAGCGACGCTGTCGCATTCCGAGCCTCGTGCCTTAATTTGTGGTAACTAGTGTCCTAAAGGTCTGAGTGCACCACGGAGGAAGCGAGCCATGAGGACCGCGTTGCTCACGGCGACCGCGCTGATTACCTTGTCGTCTCTGGCTGTCGCGCAACAGCTTCCCACAAGCACGGCCCCTAAGGCGAATGCCGTGGTTGATCCCGCAACACCCAAGGAACGGGCCAACGATGGGAAGGCCCCCGGCGGGGACAGACTCCACTATGATGTGCCTTGCCGAGTGTCGTCAGTCGGTACATGCGTCACGCCGGAACCGCCGCGATATAGGCCAAAACCCTGATCCAAACAGGTCGCATCTTGATGATCGTGTCGCCTTGTGGTCCTCAAGAGACAAACTGACGTGTTGCAGGAATGTCGGCTTGGAAACGTAGAGTGGACATTCGGGAAGATAGGAAAATCCGAAAAAGCTTGACGCGTCGGGCAAAACACCTCTAAAGTGGCATCATCGAAAGAGTTCGCATCAACCCGCGCGGAGAAATCCGCCGCGGGTTTTTTCATTCCTATACCGAGATCGGACGGCGGCTGCGCTTCGCGGCCTCGCCCTCGTTGAAGCGCGTTCATTGAGCGCCGATCAGCGCGCCGTCGTCCGAACGATGATTGGCCGTGCACGCGCGAACGTGCCGGCCCGCGGCGCGAGCCAGTTGCTTGCGCCGCCGCGGCCCCCGGGTGGGGATAGGGTTCGCGCCCGAAATGAATCGCGCTTTGTCTCGCGATCTGCCGCGCTTTTGCTTTTTGAGGAGAAGCCGATGACAGCCTATCTGATCTCGCTCGCGCTTGCGGGCCTGCTTACGATCGTCTTGTGGGAGACAATTTCATGAATGAGGATTTGGCGTGCGAGCACGAGAGCGACGCAGTCCGCCCGCTTGTCGCCAAGAGGACTTCCAGGGCGAGAACCCTGACTGAAATTCGGTCCGTGGCGCGTAGCCACACCAGAACCGCCATTAAACTTCTAGTCTGGGACAAGGTCCTGGGCCTTGGGCAGACAGATGCGCTGGCAGGATTTGCCTCGGTCACGGCAAATCTCGTGGTCTCATTCTATTTCGCCAAGCGTGGGTTCGAGAACGTCGCAAGGATCATCAAGCGGTGAGCATTCGGGATGACGAGATCAGGGCGATCGTGGTCGAAACGTTGGCCGAGCAGCAGAGGCTTCAGCACGAAAGTATCGACGCAATCGTCTCGAAGGCTGTCGCCTCGATCCTGGCATCGCTCGGCATCGAAGATGACGATCGCAAGGAATTGAGGGCGGACTTCCAGCACCTTCGCCGATGGAGAAGGAGCGTGGAACAGGCTCAGAGCTACACCTTCAAGGCGGTCATCACCGTGATCGCGACCGGCCTGATCGGTGCGCTCTGGCTGGGCGTCAAGGTCGTGCTGAGCAAATGAGCAAGGGTAGCGGCATCGCGGCCGAAGGTCCGTCTTGTTTTTCAGAGGGCGAGCTTGTGTACCGCATTCGAGCTGTTGACGGCGACGACGACGAGGTCGCCGAGATCCTCCGCGATCTTCATCAATGGACCTTCTTCGGGACCGCAGCCGTTCCACACTTCGGATCGGGATCCTGGTGGCTCGCCTATGACGGAGCCCAAGCCGTCGCATTTGCGGGCGTCGTGCCTTCCACACATGCCCGCAACAGCGGATATCTTTCTCGGGTTGGAGTCTTGCAAAAGCATCAGGGGCGCGGACTGCAACGCAGACTGATGCGGGCGGTTGAGGTGCAGGCGCGGCGGATCGGTTGGGAGAGCATCGTTTCGGACACGACCGACAACAGGATATCGGCGAACAACTTCATCAGGACGGGCTACCGTCTTTATGAGCCGGAGGTGCCGTGGGGGTGGAGGAACACGCTCTACTGGCGAAAGCGGCTGAACCCGGGTCTGGGTGGGTGATGCTTCCGTGAAGCGGAATGCACCACGCAACAGCATGGCACGGTCTCGCCTTTGAGGGGCGAGGGACCGCCATCCGTTGCGTGAAAGCGGCCCGGCAGCAGGACGGCTGCCGGGCCGCCTTTGCGTTTCGATCGACTCGTTGCGCTGGCGATCTTCAATGGTCGCTTTGTGATCGAAAGCGGGCAGGGGACTTGCATCGTGCCGTGGCGCGCGCTTTAAGGTCGGTATTCGGCGGCCACAAGCCGATGTAGGGAGTGAGCGCGCATGTTCGATCAGCCGCAACTGCCGGAGCGCCCACCGCGCGCCGGGAACGGACCTACGGCACTCGACGGACTGCTGGTCATCGATTTCACGCGCGTGGTTGCGGGACCTGCCTGCACGCAAATGCTCGGCGATTTCGGCGCGAATATCATCAAGATCGAGAATCCCGACGGCGGCGACGATACACGGGCCTATGAGCACGCCGAGATCGGAGGCGAGAGTGCAGCCTTCCTCAGCCTCAATCGCAACAAGCGCGGCATCGCGCTGGATCTCGCGGTGTCCGCCGCGCGCGACGTGGCACGCGAGCTGATCCGCAAGGCGGACGTGGTCGTCGAGAATTTCTCGGGCGGCGTCATGAAGAAGTTCGGCCTCGATTATGAATCGGTCGCGCCGATCAACCCGCGGCTGATCTATTGCTCGATCTCAGCCTATGGACGGACCGGGCCGTTTGCCTCGCGGCCCGGCTTTGATCCCATCACCCAGGCCGAGAGCGGCTTCATGTCGCTGAACGGTTTCCCTGATGGCCCGCCGGTCCGGACCGGTCCGCCGATCGTCGACATGGCGACAGGGATGGCCGCCGGCAACGCTATCCTCCTTGCGCTGCTGGCCCGGGAGAAGCTGGACCGCGGGCAGCACGTTGAGGTCGCATTGTTTGACATTGCGATGGCCATGACCGGCTTTTATGGCATGGCCTATCTGATCAACGGCCAGAATCCAGGACGATTTGGCAATTCGCCTAGCGGTTCTCCCACGGTCGGAGTTTATGAGGCGTCTGACGGGCCGCTCTATATGGCCTGCGCCAATGACAGGCTTTACCGGCGTCTGGTCGTCGAGGTGCTGGATCGGCCTGAGCTCATCAACGATCCTCGCTTTTCGACGCGGAAAGCGCGTTCCGAACACAAGGAGAAGCTGCGCGCTGCCATTGCAGAGGTGTTTGCAGGCGACCGCCTCGAGAACTGGATGACGAAGATGAAGCAGGCCAGTATCCCGGTCGGCTATCTTCGCACCGTCGAGGAAGGCTTCAATGCGCCCGAGGCGCGAGAGCGTCAGCGGCTGAACCGGATCCCGCACCCTACGGCGGGCTGGGTGCCCAACATCGAATCTCCGGTGTCCATGAACCTCACGCCCGCAGTTGAGCCCGTCGCGGCGCCGCTGCTCGGTGAGCACACCAGGGACGTCTTGCGCGAGACGCTTGGCTACGACGAGCGACGGCTCGCCGAGCTCGCGGAGAACGGCGCCTTCGGTGCCGGCCGACGATCGGGGGTAACCGATCCCTGAACGTCGTCCCGGGTCGGAAGCATCGGTGAATGGAAGGGAGTAACGATGGACATCGAACTCTACGGCTTCTGGCGATCGATCGCGTCGTTTCGCGTGCGGGTGGCGCTGAAGCTCAAGGCTCTTCCGTTCAAGGAAATTCCCATCGACATCATGTCCGGCGAGCAGTTCACGCCCGACTATGAGGCCGTGAACGCGGAGCGCATCGTGCCAACTTTGGTGCACGACGGATACCGGGTGTTTCAGTCGCTTGCGATCATCGAATATCTCGACGACGTCAGTCCCTGGCCGAGGTTGTTGCCGACGGATCCGGCCGATCGCGCATATGCGCGCTCGCTGGCTCTGGTGACGGTCGCGGACGCCCATCCGCTGGTGACGCCGCGCGTGCGCAATCATCTCGCAAAGGCATTCGGGGCAGATGGTGGGGCGATCACAGGATGGGCCGAGCATTGGGCGCGCGAGGGGCTGGCGACCTATGAGCGGCTCCTGGCCAGGCGATCGCCGGCGCCGTTCGCCCTGGGCGCCACGCCCGGGATGGCCGATATCTGCATCGCGGGGCAGGTTGTAGGGGCCCATTTCCTCAAGCTGGACATGGCGCCGTTTCCAACCGTGGCCAGGTTCGCGGATCGTTGTTTCGCGCTGCCGGCCTTTGCGACGTCTCATCCTTTCGAGCAGCCCGGGTACAAGGCCGAATCTAGCCGCTGACATGGCATCGTCTTGCTTTGGCGGGCTTCCGGCCGCATAACAGTGGCGGAAACGAGGGATACGAATGGTGACCGGCAATCCCATGTCAGGTGCGGCCCAGTCGGAGGCCGAGGCCGGCGAGCGTGCCTATGCCGCGATGATCGCGCGCACCAGGGCACTCGTTCCTCAATTGCGGCAGCGCGCAGCGCGTACTGAGGAGCTTCGGAGCCTTCCGCCCGAGACCGAACAGGACCTGCATGACGCGGGCCTGTTCAGGATTCTTCAGCCCAAGCGCTTCGGCGGATCGGAGCTCGACTACGTTGCGCTGATCGATTGTGCCGACCTGCTGGGACAGGCAGATGCTTCAGTGGCCTGGAATTTTGCCAATCTGGCGAGCCACCATTGGATGCTCGGCATGTTCGAAGAGAAGGCCCAGACCTTGGTCTGGAGCCACGATGCCAATGCCCTGATCGCGTCATCGTTCATTTTCCCCGCCGGTCGTGCCCGGAAGACGGATGGCGGCTATCGGCTGCACGGAAGCTGGCCGTTCTCGTCGGGCGTGGCGTCCTGCGAATGGAACATGCTTGCGAGCGTGGTCTACTCCGATGATGAGGCCGACGGCATCGAATACCGCATCTTTTTGCTTCCCAAGAAGGACTACAAGATCCTCGACACCTGGAACGCAGCGGGACTGCGTGGCACCGGTTCGAGCGACGTGGAAGTCAGGGATGCCTTTGTTCCCGACTACATGACGGTCGCCGTCGGCAACCTCACCGGAGGCCCGACACCTGGAAGCGCGGTCAATCCCGATCCGCTCTATGCGCTTCCGGTATTTTCCTTGTTTCCATACGTTCTGTCCGGCGTCGCGCTCGGAAACGCGCAGGCGTGCCTCGATGACTACGTCGAGGTCGTTCGCCACCGCATATCGACCTACAACCGCGCCAAGCTGAGCGATTTCCAGAGCACCCAGATCAAGATTGCCGATGCCTCGGCGAAGATCGACGCCGCACGCTTGATCATGCGCTCTGCCTGTGCGGTTGCCATGGAAGATGCGCGGCGTGGCCACGTTCCGAATATGGCAGCCAAGACGAGATACAGGCGTGACGGCGCATTCTCGGTCAATCTGTGTACCGAGGCGGTGTCGATGCTGTTCGCCGCGAGCGGCGCCCGGGGATTGTTCACGAGCGGCGTCTTGCAGCGGCAATTCCGCGATGCTCACGCCGTCAACTCGCACCTCGCGTTCAATTTCGACGCGGCTGGTACGAACTACGGCCGCGTGGCGCTCGGCCTGCCGTCCGAGAACCTGACGCTGTGAGGCCGGCCGATGACTGATTTGCCAAAGCAGCCACCGGCCGCAAATCCAGCTAACGAGTTGGCGAGCGACAGCTCGCCGATCGATCCGCGCGATTTTCGCAACGCCCTCGGCATGTATGCGACGGGAGTGACCATCATTACCGCTGCGGGTCCGGACGGCAAACCCTACGGCTTGACGTGCAATTCATTCGCTTCGGTATCTCTCAATCCGCCGCTCGTGCTGTGGAGTCTCGTGGTCTACTCGTCGAGCCTGACCGTTTTTCAAAATGCCAGCCACTTCGCAGTCAACGTGCTCGGCGCCTCGCAGCAGGCGCTCGCGAACAAGTTCGCCAAATCTTCGGACGACAAATTCACCGGTATCGACTGGAGTCCTGGCCTCGGGCATGCGCCGCTGCTCGCGGAAAGTGTCGCCAATTTTCAATGCCGGTCCGTCAATCGATATTACGGCGGCGACCACGTGATCTTTCTCGGAGCTGTAGAAGCCTACTCCTACAATCGAAGCGAGCCGCTGCTTTTTGCGCGCGGGAGCTACGGGCGGTTTTTGGCGGACGATGATCGCCAGAAGCCCTCGTGAGACGGACCGGTTCGGCGCGCGGCACCCAAACCAATTCAAACTTTTGGTGCGGAGAGCTTGTAGATCTCCAGTGCGTCAGCGTCCGCGCCGCGGCTCGCGCTTGCAAGGCTGAACAGCTGTCCCGCGAGCGAGGCCATCGGCACGGGCGTCGAGGTGGCGTGGGCGAGGTCGGCGATGGTGTCGAGATCCTTCAGCATGGTCGCGATGTGGCCGAGCGGCGGGGCGTGAATGCCCTGAACCATCCGCGGGACGAACAGCTGGAGGGGAATGGAATCGGCAAAGCCGCCGGCGAGGGCTTCCGGAAGCCGTCCTGCGTCGATCCCGGCGTTCACCGCAAGACGCGTTGCTTCGGCAAGGACGGCCATCGCGCAGCCAACGATCACCTGGTTACAGAGCTTGGTGGTCTGGCCGGCGCCGATCGGGCCCATGTGTGTGAGCCTGCGTGCCATTGCGAGGACGTACGGCCGCACCCTTTCGACATCGGCGGGATCTCCGCCCGCCATGACCGCTAGCGTGCCTTCCTCTGCTCCTTTCGTGCCGCCCGAGACCGGCGCGTCAATCCAGCCCATACCATTTGCAGCCTTGAGCCGCGCGGCGATGTCGCGCGCGGCATCCGGATGGATGGAGGAGAAGTCGACGGCGAGCTTGCCTAAGCCGGGGGCCGCTGCAAGTCCTTCAAAGCCGAAGATTACGTCCTCGACCGCTGCGGCATCGGTCAGGCACATGAAAACGATGCTGGCACCGGTCAAAACGTCGCGGGGACTGGCCACGGGCTTCGCTCCGGCCTCGACGAGCGCGGCTGCCTTCGCGGCCGAGCGGTTCCAGATCGCCACATCATAACCGGCCGCGAGGAGACGACGGGTCATGGGGGCACCCATCAATCCGAGGCCAAGATAGCCGAGCTTCTCGGCGGGATGCGGGTTCGCGCCGGTGGATTCAGCCATGGGTCGCCTCCTTGTGTCGCGGTGCAATGCTGGTTGAATGTCGCCCTAGCATACACGGGAGCCGATGGGGAAACTGCGCCGATGCGCATGGCTTGCCTGACTGTTTGAACCATGAAACATTTGGCTCCTGGTCGGGTTGGGTGGCGCCGGTCGGCGCCGAAGCAGCGGAGCGGGCATGATGCGGACGGTTTCAAAGTGGGTCCTGGCATTTGGGACGATGGCAGCGATCGCTGCGAGCGCAGGCTCGTCGCAGGCGCAGCAGACGATCCGTGTCGGCTGGACCATTCCGGCCGAGGAATCCAAATATTGGATGATGCGGCGACCGGCGGAATTTCCCGACCTCGGCAAGACCTACAATATCGAATGGACACAATTTCAGGGCACGGCGCCCATGACACAGGCACTTGCCGCCGGCGCGCTCGACTGCGCCACGCAAGCGCCTTTGTCGCTTGCCAACGGCGTGGTCGGCGGCAATCTGAAGGCCTACATCGTGGCTCAGCACGTGTTCGAGAAGCCGGGCGGCTTTTCGGTCTATTGGGCGGTCATGGACGACTCGCCGATCAAGACGATCGCCGATCTCAAGGGCAAGACGGTCGGTATTTCGGTGATCGGAGGCGGTACGCAGGGGCCGTTCAACATGCTGCTCAAGCAGAATGGTGTCGATCCCGCGAAGGACATCAAGCTCGTCGAGGTCGGCTTTGCGGTCTCGGAAGACGCGCTGCGGCAGGGCAGGGTCGACGCAGTCAACATGAACCAGCCATTCGCTGCGCGCGCGGAAGCAAAGGGCGGCACGAGGAAGCTGTTTTCGCTGTCGCAGGCCATGCCGAACATCGTGCACATCCTTGAAGCCTGCCGTGCCGACTTTGTCGACAAGAACCCGGAACTGGTGAAAGCCTATGTGCGCGACATCACCTCGGGCATGAAGAAGGCGTTGGCGAACCGCGAAGAGACGCTGAAAGTGGTTTCGGAGGTGCTCAAGGCGCCGATCCCGGTCCTCGATACTTACTTGCTCAAGGACAATGATTTCGGGCGAGATCCGGGCGCCGCACCGAATTTCCCGGCGATCCAGAAGATGCTGGATATCTACGCCGAAACCGGAATGCTGCCGAAGCTGGATGTCGCGCAGTTCAAGCATCCGACCATCGTTGCGCCATTGCAATAAGCAGCTTGGCAATAAGCAGGTTGGCGAATAGCCGGAACGATCTGCGGCGTCCCAGTATTGGGTGGGACGTCGAATGTAGATGATACAGGCATGAAGAAGCTGCGCTCCCGGGTAACGACTGACGGCCTCGACCGCGCGCCGCATCGCGCGTTCATGCGTGCGATGGGGCTGGACGACGCGGCTCTCGCCAAGCCGATGGTCGGGGTCGTCAGTATGAAGGGCGAGCAGACGCCCTGCAACATGACCCATGATTTCCAGGTCGACGCAGCCAAGGCGGGCATCGAGGAAGCCGGCGGAACACCGCGCGAGTTCACGACGATCTCGGTGTCCGACGGCATCAGTATGAATCACGAGGGGATGAAGTTCTCCCTGTTTTCGCGCGAACTGATCGCCGACTCCATCGAAGCCGTCGTTCACGGCCTTGCCTATGACGCATTGATCGGCTTCGGCGGTTGCGACAAGACGCTTCCCGGCGTGATGATGGGCATGATCCGCTGCAACGTGCCGTCGATCTTCATCTACGGCGGCAGTGCGTTGCCAGGCCGACTGGAAGGACGAACGCTGACCGTGCTCGATTCCTACGAGGCGGTCGGCGGCTTCATGACCGGCGAGATCGATGGTGCTACGCTCGAAAAGATCGAGCGGAGCTGCCTGCCGACCATCGGCGCGTGCGCCGGGCAATTCACCGCAAACACCATGGCGATGGTTTCGGAGGCGATGGGCCTCACCATCCCCAATTGCTCGATGATCCCCGGCGTCTACCCGGAACGCGCGCAGGTCTCGCGCCGTGCGGGCCGGCTCGTCATGGAAATGCTCGAGCGCGGCGGGCTACTGCCGCGCGATATCGTGACACGGAAGGCGCTGGAAAATGGCGCTGCAATTGTTGCTGCCACCGGCGGCTCGACGAATGCGGCCTTGCACCTGCCGGCAATAGCCAATGAGGCCGGGATTTCCTTCACCATCGATGATGTCGGTGAGGTTTTTGCCCGCACCCCGCTGATTGGAAATCTGCGTCCCGGCGGCAAGTATACCGCCAAGGATGTTTACGATGTCGGCGGAGCGGCCGTCGTGATCTGGGAGCTGGTCCAGAGTGGACATATTGACGGAAGCTGCCTGACCATCACCGGTCGAACGATTGCCGACGAGTATGGCAGTTCCAACGCGCCGGACGGCGAGGTGATTTATTCGGCCGGCACACCCATTATGAGCGATGGAGGCGTCGCAGTGCTCAAGGGCAGTCTCTGCCCGGATGGTGCCGTGATCAAGGTTGCGGGATTGAAGAGCCTGTCCTTTGAAGGGCCGGCGCGTGTCTTCGAAGATGAAGAGGCCTGTGTCGAAGCCGTGCGTAGCCGCAGCTACGGGGCAGGCGAGGTCCTCGTGATCCGCAATGAGGGACCGGTTGGCGGCCCCGGCATGCGCGAGATGCTCGGCGTTACGGCGCTGATCTATGGCCAGGGTATGGGCGAGAAAGTGGCCCTCATCACCGACGGGCGTTTTTCCGGAGCAACACGTGGCATGTGTATCGGGTACGTATCCCCTGAAGCCTTCGTCGGAGGCCCGTTGGCGCTGGTGCGCGACGGCGATAGAATTAGGATCGACGCGAGCAGCCGTCGCTTGGATCTGTTGATCGACGAACGAGAGCTCGAAGCGCGCCGGCGCGACTGGAAGCCGCGGCCACCGCGCCACCGCGCCGGAGCTCTTGCTAAATATGCGCGACTCGTTGGCCAGGCTCCAGGAGGAGCGGTCACTCACGAGGGACCGGCGGAATGGCCCTGGTTCAAGTGAACGGTTCGAGCGTTAGAACGGCATTTGCTTGGCAAGTTTCTTGATCAATCGATGCCGGTCGTTAGGGGAATTGAACGGGTTCGTACTCGGAGGCGCGCGCGCATGAGGCGAGAGACGGCATGAAGGTGTTGCCTTCGAGATCGGGTGAGGTAGCGACTCCGACGCTGGCACAACGGCCTGCGACCGCGATGATCGAAATCGACCGCGTATCGCAGATCTTTCAAACGTCGGCGCGCAAGGCCCATCTTGCGCTGTCGGATATCTCGCTGACGATCGAAGAAGGCGCTTTCGTCTCCATCCTCGGGCCGTCCGGCTGCGGCAAGTCGACGCTTCTCTACATTGTCGGCGGTTTCGTCAGTCCGACCAGCGGCTCTGCGAAAGTGAAGGGCAAGACGATCACGGCGCCCGGACCCGATCGCGGGCCGGTGTTTCAGGAGTTCGCGCTCTTTCCATGGAAGACCGTCCTGGGCAACGTCATGTACGGGCCGCGTCAGCAAGGCATCCGCGCGACAGAGGCAGAGGCACAGAGCCGCGCGCTGATCGAGATGGTTGGCCTCAAGGGTTACGAGAATTTCTATCCCAAGGAGCTGTCAGGCGGAATGAAGCAGCGCGTCGCGCTTGCCCGCACGCTCGCCTACCATCCCGAAGTGTTGCTGATGGACGAGCCCTTCGGAGCGCTCGATGCTCATACGCGTACGCGGCTTCAGAACGACCTCCTCAACATCTGGGAACGTGACCGGAAGACGGTTCTGTTCGTGACGCACTCTGTCGACGAAGCGGTGTTTCTTTCAGACAAGGTCGTGATGATGTCGCGATCTCCCGGTCGTATCCGGCAGGTGATTGATGTCGATCTGCCACGGCCACGCCGGCGGACCGAGCTGCTGCTCGATCCGCGCTATCAGAAATACATCGTCGATATCGAGCGCATGTTCGATGATGGCGACGAGGTTGGTGTGAACGCATGACGTTGCCCGCTACCATCGGTAGGCGTGTTGCTCCCGTGCTCGCCTGCGTCGGACTGTTCGCGGTGTGGCAGGTTGCGGCGCTTGCCCTGAAGAACGACAGTTTCCCAACCGCGCTCGAAGCCATGCGTGCGGTTCCGGCCATTCTTGGCGACAAGGAGTCCCTGATCAATATCCTGGCGTCGCTGCGTCGCATGGCAATCGGTTTTGCTGCGGCCGTCGCCGTTTCGATCCCGCTCGGGCTCCTGATGGGCCGGAGCCGGGCCGTGGCGGCTTTCTTCAATCCGCTTCTAATGGTGATCTATCCCGTGCCAAAGGCGGCGTTGATGCCGATCATCATGCTGTGGCTCGGTGTCGGCGATATCGCCAAGACGCTCGTCATCTTTCTCGGCGTCAGTCTGCCGGTAATTTATCACAGTTTTGAAGGCGCCAAGGCGGTCGAAGAGAAGATGCTGTGGTCCGGGGCCGCCATGGGCCTGTCATCTGTACAACGCCTGGTCCGTATCGTGCTCCCGGCGGCGTTGCCGGAGATCCTGACTGGTTGTCGTACGGGGATCGTGCTGGCGCTGATCACCATGATCACCAGCGAGATGATCGCCCGTCAGTCCGGCGCCGGCAATATCCTCTTCAATGCGCTCGACATGGGCCAGTATGACACCGTCTTCGCGATGATCATTATCGTCGGTGCCATGGGAATAGGTCTTGATGCGGCCTTTGAGAGGGTCCGGGCCCGCTTGGTGCGGTGGTCGGAGCCGCAGTTCGATATGCCCCTGAGCTTTTCATGAAGTCGCGCACGCTCTCTACGGACGTCTTCCTCGGGCTTCTGCCGATCGCCTTGCTGATCGCATTGTGGCAGGGCCTGGTATCGTTTGGAGTGGCGCCAGTCGCCTTGCTGCCTCCACCGGGATTCGTTTTTACGCGGTTGCTGCAACAGCTTGCCACCGCCGGTTTTCAGCAGGAGATCATCGCGACCCTGTTCCGGTTATTCGCTGGTTTCCTGATTGCGGTCGCGCTGGGCGTCAGCATCGGTATGGTGGCGGCTGCGAGTCCCGCGATCAACGCCATCGTGCGGCCGGTCGTACGGGTTCTCGCGCCGTTGCCGAAAGTCGCGTTTTATCCTGCGCTGCTGCTTCTGCTCGGCTTCAGCCATGAATCGAAGATCGCGCTGGTCGCTGCGGATGCGCTGTTCCCGATCCTTTTGTCCACCTATTATGGTGCTTCCACCGTGGAGCAGAAGCTGATCTGGTCGGCGATGGCGGCTGGTACGCCGCGGCGGGAGATATTGCTCAAGGTCGTGTTGCCGGCTGCGATGCCGTCGATCCTGACGGGGTGCCGCATCGGGCTCGTCATTTCGTGCATCGTGGTGTTCCTGGCCGAGATGATCACGTCAACCGACGGCCTCGGCCATGTGCTCATCACTGCGGCTCGCACTTTCCAGGCCGTTGACATGTTCGTGCCGTTGATCACGATCTCCCTGCTGGGATTGATCCTGAACGCCCTGTTGCAGGCCGCACGGTTGTACCTGCTGCGGGGCTTTCCCGAGGCGTGATCTGAGAGCACAAGAGAATAAGAAAGTCGGGGAGTGAATCATGCTGGCAGATCGGATCGAGGCGAAATGGATCGACGCGTTCTGCGAGATTTTTGAGCGGTGCGCCGTCAAGGCGGGCGATACGGCCGCCATTCTTTCGGAAACCCAGTCGCGTGCGCTCAACGTGCATCTGGCGGAGCTCGCTCTGCTGCGTCTAGGCGCACGGCCGTTCCATGTCGTCATGCCCACTCCGAGAAACCGCCATAACGTGCCCGTCCGTTCCACCGGAGCGAGCGAGGCGATCCAGCGGATGGCGCCCGTCATCAGCGCCCTGCAGCAGGCTGGTTTTGTGGTCGATTGTACCATCGAAGGCTTGATGCACGCCGTGGAGACGCCGGAAATCCTCAAGGCGGGCGCCCGAATTCTGGTGATCTCCAATGAACACCCCGAAGCGCTTGAGCGCATGGTGCCGGATCCAGCGCTCGAAAAGCGGGTCCGCGCGGCGGCCAAGATGCTGCGGGGGACGAAGAGGATGCGCGTCACCTCGAAGGCAGGCACGGCGCTCGATGTCGACATGGTCGGGGCTTCCACTGTCGGGGTCTGGGGGTGGACCGACAAGCCGGGTACGCTGGCTCATTGGCCGGGCGGCATCGTCGTCAGCTTTCCGAAGAGCGGGACCATCAACGGGACTCTGGTCATGGCCCCGGGCGACATCAATCTCACCTTCAAGCGCTATCTGACGTCGCCAGTGAAGATGACGTTGAAAGACGACTATGTCGTCGAACTCGAAGGAGAGGGCACCGACGCCGCTATGATGCGCGCCTATCTTGCCGCGTGGGGCGACCGAGAGGCCTATGCGGTGTCGCATGTGGGCTTCGGCATGAACCCGGGCGCGCGCTACGAGGCGCTGTCGATGTACGATCAGCGCGACACCAACGGCACGGAACTGCGCGCGGTCTCCGGCAACTTCCTGTTCTCGACCGGTGCGAATGAATTTGCCGGTCGCTACACGGCGGGGCATTTCGATCTGCCCATGATGGGAACCACGATCGAGCTCGACGGCGTTGCCGTGGTGCGTGACGGCGTGCTGCAGGACGTGTTCGGCTAGAGCATGATCCGGAAAAGTGTGAAGCGGTTTTCCTTCGCGACAAACGCGGAACGCGTTTGCACGGAGATCATGCTCAAACAACAACCTAAAGCGCGATGACGAGTCTTCCTGATCTCATCGCGCTTTAGTCGCCGTCGAGCGCCGGCGGTTGCGCAAGGCCAAAGTGCCGGAGCAGGTCGACCATCGCCTTGAGCCGTGCCTCGCGATAGGCGTCGACATCGAGCCCCGAATAATCGAGGAAGCCTGCGCCGGTACGGAGTCCGATCCTGCCTTCCTGCATGTTGCGGGAAATGACCTCCGGTGCCCGATAGCGATCGCTACCGAGGGCGGCTTCGAGATAGCGGCTGGCGTAAAAGAGAATATCGCCGCCGCCCCAATCGATGAACTCCAGCAGCCCCAGCACCGCGTAGCGGAAGCCGAACCCGTAGCGGATCGCCTTGTCGATCTCCTCGGCGCTGGCAACGCCTTCCTCGACCATGCGCGCAGCCTCGTTCATGGCGAGCGCCTGGATGCGCGGAACGATGAAGCCGGGCGTTGCGGCGCAGACCACCGGCACCTTGCCGATGCCTTCAAGCAGCGCCTTGACTCGATCGACAACGGCGGGATCGATGGCAGCGCCTGGCGAGATCTCGACAAGCGGGATCAGATAGGCCGGATTGAGCCAGTGAACGTTGAGGAAGCGGCCGGGATGTTCGATCGCACTGGAGAGATCGTCGACGAGGATCGTCGATGTCGTGGAGGCAATGATGGTGTCGTGTGGGACCTGCCTTGATGCAGCCGCGAGCACCTCGCGCTTGAGCGCGACGACTTCGGGGACCCCTTCGAAGACGAGGCCAGCGCTTGACAGGGCTTTCTCGCTTTCGCTGGCCTGTACCACCGAGACCCGTCTGATGAGCATGTCAGCTTGCGCGTCGGCGAGCAGTCCCAGGCGCGCCAGGCTTCCGAATGTCGTGCGGACCTCGTTCAACGC
>NZ_JBANBJ010000068.1:0-46346 GCF_059803515.1 Bradyrhizobium sp. UFLA05-125
GCCTGATATAACCCTCTTTGCCGAACAGGCGGAGCAGCTCCTTCTTGTACTGCACGAGCTCACGTCCGAGCAGTACCTTCAGTTCGCTCTCGTCGACGACGCCGAGCTTCACGCCCCACACGAACGTCGTGTAGACACACGCGTTAGTGACGAAACGCCTGCGTTCGGCCCGCGTGTCCGTTGCCGCGGAACGAGGGGTGCCGACGTCGCACAGCAAATAACTGGCTCCATCATCGTTGAACGGCCCAAGCTCACTTGCGAGCTGCAAGATCGCCCGTTTCAGGTCGACGCCATATTCGGCCAACAACAGACGCCCGGCATGCGCGCATTGGGACATCGCCAGATAAGACGACGCCCGCTCCTCGGCAGAGAGCATCTGCTGAAGACCCGCAAGGATGCCGAGCAGGGTATCCGAGGGCCGCGAGAAATAGTTTACGCCGAGATACCGCGCGCGTCCCGCCGGAACGATGGTGGTCGTGACGACGTCGGCGCGAACCGCCTCCAGCAGGAGACGGACGCTCTTTTCAAGCAACCGCGCCCGCCGGACGGCATCCTGCGAATCCATGATGGTTTCTGGATCGAGAACGTCAGGATAAAACCAGGCGAAGTCGCGAGGGTAATAGGCGGATGCGTGCGGCGCGCCCGTGACAAGAAACGACTCCGTCAGCGAAAAGGCGCTGTCCATCGAGTGCCGGTAAAGATCCTCGATGGCCGACAACGAATGATGCGACTTCCTCAGGAAGCGGTCACCGAGAAAATTCACCACCTGAAGAGCGTTGGCGACAACGGTCGCGGTCAGTCCCTGATAAAAGCGGTTTTCGCGATAAGATGGAAAAGAGATGTCACTATTCATATGCGTTGTCGAATGATGTCTCGTGATCCCGGTGGCGGGCGGTCACTATTCTAGACCTGTCTGATTCGTGTCTCTATCCGGTGACTTGCGGGAACGGGCCTAGCCATCGCGCGGCCGAAAGTTCTCGATCACCCGAAACAGCACGCGGGCACCGGCATCGGCATCGGCGGGCTCGACGTGCTCGTCAGGGTGATGGCTGACGCCGCCGCGGCAGCGGACGAAGATCATGCCGACATCGGCGATGTCGATCATCGCCATGCCGTCATGGCCGGCGCCACTCGGCAATTCGAACACGGCAAATCCTTCCCCGGCGATCGCCTGCGCGATCTGGTCCTTCAACCAGGGCGCACACGGCGCGGTGCGGTTCTCGTGGGTGACGTCGAGTTGCAGTGCAAGCTGTCGGCGCCTTGCGATCGCCTCGATCTGACGGACGACGTCGGCGACTGCGCGCTTGCGGTGCATGTCGGTTGGCGCGCGCATGTCGATCGTGAACGACACCTCACCGGGAATGACGTTGGTCGCGCCGGGCTTTGCGTGGATGTAGCCGACGGTGCCGACGAGCCCGCCTTCATCGGTGCGGGAGAACTGTTCGATCGCGGCGATGCATTCGGCTGCACCCGTCAGCGCGTCGCGGCGCAGGGCCATCGGCACGGTGCCGGCGTGACCAGCCATGCCGGTCAGCCGCGCGGCGAGGCGCGTCGCACCGGCGATTGCGGTGACGACGCCGACCGGGAGATTTTGCGCTTCCAGCACCGGTCCCTGTTCGATATGCAGCTCGAGATAAGCCAGTAGCTCACGCCGCGTCCGCGCCGCCGCGCCGATGTGGTCGGGATCGAGGCTGAACTGCACGAGCGCATTGCGCATCGACACGCCGTCGCGATCACGCGTGTTCAACACGCTCTCGTCGAACGTACCTGCGACCGCGCGGCTGCCGAGCAGCGTGGACGAAAAGCGCACACCCTCCTCGTCGGCGAAGCCGATGACCTCGATCGCGAACGGCAGGCGTTTGCCGCGGCGGTTCAATTCGGCGACGCAGGCAATCGCGGTGATCACGCCCAGCGGGCCGTCCCATTTGCCGGCATCGCGCACGGTGTCGTAATGCGAGCCCAGCATCAGGCACGGCAAGCCCGGCCGCTCGCCCTCGTAACGGCCGCAAACGTTGCCGATCGCATCGAGATGCGCGCGCATGCCCGCCTCGCGCATCCAGCCGAGGATGAGATCGGCAGCGATGCGCAATTCCCTGCTGAGATAAATCCGGGTGAGCTTGTCCGCGTCCTCCGAAATGGCGCCGAGCTCATTGATGCGGCGTACGATCTCTTCGCCGAGCGAGCCATTTTGAACGGCGATACCAGGAGCCATCTCGCTTAAACTTTCCATCCTGCGGGGCGCAACCGCTCAAGGGAGGCCCGATGACCACCGATACAAGTTCGGTGCCAGCGCGCCTCACGCGCAGGGTACGACACGGACCGGTTAGCATGAACACAGCGTCGACAGGCCATCCGGCAGGCGGATAGTCCAAGGGAAGCCGGTTAAGGCTGCTTAACTACCTTGCATACAATATTGAGATACTGCCTATAATTTAACCTGCCCGTCAGCTGCCCAAGATTCGAACTTGAAGCAAAGCTATTATTTTACAGTAGTTTATATGCATCTGCCCGCTCGATAACCTCTGGCACGAAGCTTGCGACACCGTCTTCCGGCTGCCCCAGACCGGCGGTGGCCAGGAGAGAGGGGCGGTCCATCCGCCAAGGGAGAATCCAATGGATTTTGGCAGGATTTCACGACGGCATTTGTTGCAGGGTGGCGCGGCGCTCTCCTTGGGAGCCGCAGTTGGTGTCCGCCCGGCTTTCGCGGCCGAGACGACGATCGGCTTCATCTATGTCGGCTCGCGTGACGACTACGGCTACAACCAGGCGCACGCGCAGGGCGCCGCCGCACTGAAGAAGATTCCGGGCCTGAAGGTGGTCGAGGAAGAGAAGGTGCCGGAGACCGATGCGGTCGAGAAGACCATCGAGTCCATGATCAATCTCGATGGCGCGACCCTGCTCTTCCCGACCTCGTTCGGCTACTACAACCCGCACATGATCAAGATGGCGACCAAGTACCCGAAGCTGCATTTCGAGCACTGCGGTGGCCTCTGGACCGACAAGGACCCGAAGAACGCCGGCAGTTATTTTGGTTATATCGACGAAGCCCAGTACATCTCCGGCGTCGTCGCGGGCTTGACTTCGAAGAGCAGCAAGCTCGGCTTCGTCGCAGCCAAGCCGATCCCGCAGGTGCTGCGCAACATCAACGCCTTCACGCTCGGCGCCAGGTCCGTCAATCCGAAGGCCACCACGCAGGTGATCTTCACCGGCGACTGGTCGATGCCGGTCAAGGAGGCGGAGGCCGCCAACAGCCTGATCGACCAGGGTGTGGACGTCCTGACCTGTCATGTCGACGGTCCCAAGACCATGGTCGAGAACGCCGCGCGGCGCGGCGCCTTCGTCTGCGGCTATCACACCAACCAGTCGGCGCTGGCGCCCAAGGCGTATCTCACTGGCGCCGAGTGGAACTGGGAAGCGCTCTATCCGAAGTTCGTCAAGATGATCGCCGCCGGCGAAGAGATCCCGAACTTCTACCGCGGCGGCCTGAAGGAAGAGATCGTGAAGGTATCTCCCTATGGCGAAGCTGTTTCGGCCGAGGCACGCAAGGCGGCCGACGAGGCCAAGGCCAAATTCCTGTCTGCGGACGGCTTTGCCATCTTCAAGGGCCCGCTGCTCGACAACAAGGGCAAGACGGTGATCACCGCCAGCACCGAGCGCGGCCAGAAGGATCCCGAACTCGAGAAGATGGACTATCTCGTCGAGGGCGTGATCGGAGCGACTTCGTGACAACGGAAGCGGCGGATCCCGTCGGAGCGGTCGAGGCTCTCGCCCCGGCTGCTGACGCGGGCTTCCTCCGGCGCCACGGCGCGAGCATCGAGTACGTCCTGATCCCGGGCGCGGCGCTGGTCGGCGCGCTCGCGGTGTTCGGCATCTTCGTCGCGCTGTTCGGCAAGAACCCGCTCGACCTCTATTTCTACATGTACCAGGGCGCGTTCGGCACCTGGTTCTCCTGGCAGAACACGCTGACACGCGCAGCACCGCTCATCCTTACCGCGCTGTGCACGGCACTGCCAGCGCAGCTCGGCATGGTCATCATCGGCGGCGAAGGTGCGCTGCTGATCGGCGCGCTCTCGGCAACCAGCGCGGCGCTGGCACTGCAAGGTGCACCGCCGCTCGTGATCCAGATCGCCATGGTCTGTGGCGGCGTGATCGGCGGCGGACTGTGGATCATGTTGTCCGGCGCGCTGCGGCAATATCGCGGCGTCAACGAGACAATATCGAGCCTGTTGCTCGTCTATATCGCGCTCGCCATCCTCAACCATCTCGTCGAAGGCACGATGCGTGACCCCGCGAGCCTCAACAAGCCCTCGACGCGCGAGATCGGCGCGGCCAACATGATCGGCAGCATCCCCGGCACCGACGTCCATTGGGGGCTCGTCTTCGGCCTGGTCGCCACGATCGCCGCCTACATCTTGATCTACCACACTGTGTTCGGCTTCGCCGCGCGGGTTGCCGGCGGCAACATTCGCGCTGCAAAGATCGTCGGGCTCGGCGTCAACAGGCTCATCCTCACGATCTGCTTTGTCGCCGGCGGCGCGGCGGGGCTCGCCGGCATGGTCGAGGTCGCGGCCGTGCAGGGCCGCACCAATGCCAACCTCGCCGCCGGCTATGGCTTCACCGGAATCCTGGTCGCCTTCCTCGCGCGGCAAAATCCACTTGCGATCATTCCAGTCGCCATCCTGCTCGGCGGCATCAGCGCCAGCGGCGGGCTGTTGCAACGCCGCCTGGGGCTGCCGGATGCGTCCGTGCTTGTGCTTCAGGGCATCATCTTCGTCTTCGTGCTGGCAAGCGATGCGCTGTACGGACGCATCGGTTTTCTCAAGGGGAAGTCCTGAGATGGCGGATAGCTCGATCGGACTCTGGACCGTGCCGCTCGCCGTGTTCGGCGGCGCCATTCGCGTCTCTACGCCGTTCCTGTTCGTGAGCCTGGGCGAATGCATCACCGAGCGTTCCGGCCGCATCAATCTCGGCCTCGAAGGTACGCTGGTGATGGGTGCGATGAGCGCCTATGGCATCTCCTATCTTTCCGGCTCGCCCTGGCTTGGCGTGCTCGCCGCCGGTGTTACCGGCGCGTTGCTGGGCGCGCTGCATGCCGGCATCTGCTCGCTGCCGCGCGTCAACGACATCGCGGTCGGCATCGCGCTCATGCTGTTCGGCACGGGCCTCGCCTTCTATCTCGGCAAACCGCTGATCGAGCCAACCGCGCCGCGGCTGCCCGCGATCGATTTCGGCTGGTGGAGCGATATCCCGCAGGTCCGGGCGGCGCTTCGCATCAACGTCATGTTCCTGATCGGTGTCGCGCTCGCGCCCATCCTCTACTGGGCGTTCCGTACGACGCGCTGGGGCCTGCTCATCCGCACCGCCGGCGAAAGCTCGGACGCCGCGCGCGCCATGGGCCATTCCGTGCTCCTGATCCGGCTGCGCGCCACCATGGTCGGCGGCTTCCTCGCCGGTATCGGCGGCTCGTTCCTGTCGCTGTTCTATCCCGGAAGCTGGAACGAGGGACTGTCCTCCGGACAGGGCATCACGGCGGTCGCGCTCGTCATCTTCGCGCGCTGGGATCCGATGCTGTGCCTGTGGGCCTCGCTCGCCTTCGGCGGCGCCGCGGCGCTCGGCCCCGCGCTGCAATCGGTCGGCGTCACCTCCGGCTATCACCTCTTCAACGCCGCGCCCTACATCCTGACGCTGGCGATCATGATCATCACCTGCTCGCCGAAGCGCACGCTGACAGGCGCGCCGGCCGAATTGTCGATCACCCGCTAAGGCGCGATGAATGATTATCGCGCCTTAGCTCCTTTTGTTTGAGCATGATCTCTTCGGAAAACCGCCGCACACTTTTCCGGATCATGCTCTAGAGCTGCAGAGAGCCAACAATGCCCGAGCGCCATATCAAGTCCGAGCCCTACGCCTGGCCCTATAACGGCGATCTGCGACCAGAGAACACGGCGCTGATCATCATCGACATGCAGACCGATTTCTGCGGCGTCGGCGGCTATGTCGACAAGATGGGCTACGACCTGTCGTTGACGCGAGCGCCGATCGAGCCGATCACGAAGCTGCTCGCGGTGATGCGCAAGCAGGGCTTCCACATCATACATACCCGCGAAGGCCATCGCCCCAATCTCGCTGATCTGCCCGCCAACAAGCGCTGGCGCTCGCGGCAGATCGGCGCCGGGATCGGCGATCCCGGCCCGTGCGGCCGCATTCTCGTGCGCGGCGAGCCCGGCTGGGAGATCATCCCCGAGCTCGCACCGATGCCGGATGAAGCCATCATCGACAAGCCCGGCAAGGGCTCGTTCTGCGCCACCGATCTCGAACTGATCCTGCGCGTGCGTGGCATCGAGAACATCGTGCTGACAGGCATCACCACCGACGTCTGCGTTCACACCACCATGCGCGAGGCCAATGACCGCGGCTTCGAATGCGTGCTGCTGCACGATTGCTGCGGCGCGACCGACAAAAGCAACCACGACCACGCGCTGAAGATGATCAAGATGCAGGGCGGCGTGTTCGGCGCGGTTTCAAACTCGGACGCGCTGATCGGAGCGATTTCGTGATCATCGGGGAGACGCCACCACCCGCAGGCGCCTTCGGCGTCGAGGCACTCGCCATGACCATGCGCTTCGGAGATTTCCTGGCGCTGGACGATGTGGAGCTGAAGGTCCGGCCGGGCTCGTTCCACGCCCTGCTCGGCGAGAACGGCGCTGGCAAGTCGACGCTCGTCAAATGCATCATGGGCTACTACCACGCCACCGAAGGCGATATTCTGATCGGCGGCCGCCAGCAGACGATCGGCAATCCCAGGGATGCCCATGCGCTCGGGCTCGGCATGGTCTACCAGCATTTTACCCTGGTGCCGGCGATGACGGTTGCCGAAAATCTCGTGCTTGCCCGCGACGACGTTCCGGCAGTGGTGGATTGGAGCAAAGAGAAGAAGGAGCTTGAGGCGTTTCTGGCGCGGATGCCGTTCAAGGTACCGCTCAACGCGAAGGTCTCCGACATCTCCGCCGGCGAGCGGCAGAAATGCGAGATCCTCAAGCAGCTCTATCTGAAGCGGCGCTTCCTGATCCTGGACGAGCCGACCTCGGTTCTGACGCCGGCCGAAGCCGACGAGGTGCTCGGCATGCTTCGCGGCATGGTGGTCAAGGGCGAGCTGACGATCCTGATGATCACGCACAAATTCCGCGAGGTCATGGCATTCGCCGACGAGGTGACGATCCTGCGGCGCGGCAAGCTCGCCGGCCAGGGCAAGGTTGCCGAGCTCACGCCCGATGCCATGGCGCGAACCATGATCGGCGCCGAGCAGTTGACCGTGCAGCCCCCGCGCACGGGCGAAACAGGCCAGGCGCGACTGGAGTTGGCAAAGGTCCGCGCGCTCGACGATGCCGGCGCGATTGCCGTGCACGACGTCTCCCTCACGGTGCGCGCCGGCGAGATCGTCGGCATCGCCGGTGTATCAGGCAACGGCCAACGCCAGCTCGTCGAGGTGCTGGCCGGCCAGCGCGACCGCGAGAGCGGCGAAATCCGCGTCGCCGGCGATCCCTATCACGCGCGCCGCGAGGAGATGCGCCGGCACAAAATGTCACTGTTGCCGGAGGAGCCGCTCAAGAACGCCTGCGTCGGCGGCATGAGCGTCGCCGACAACATCGCCTTCCGCGAGTTCGACCGAGCGCCCTTTGCGAGCCTCGGCTGGTGGCTCAACCGCGGCGCATTCCGCAACGACGCGAGGAAGAAGATCGCGCAATACAAAATCAAGACGCGCACACCGGACACGCCGATCTCGGCGCTGTCAGGCGGCAATGTCCAGCGCTCGGTGCTGGCGCGCGAGCTCGGCGGCGACGTCGAGGTGCTGATTGCCGCCAATCCCTGCTTCGGCCTCGATTTCGCGGCGGTTGCGCAAATCCACGCAGAGATCATGGCTGCGCGCAATCGTGGCGCGGCGGTGCTGCTGGTCAGCGAGGATCTCGACGAATTGCTCGAGCTGTCCGACCGGTTGGTGGTGATGTTCCACGGCGAATTCGTGTATGAAGCACGAACCAGCGAAGCCGACCTCACCGTGGTCGGCCGGCACATGGCGGGACATTAACCGCGGAGCAGCGATGAGCGGCGCATCGGAACGCGACGATCACTTCTTGAGGCTGTCGTTTGAGGTCGCCCGCCGCTCCCTCACCCACGGCAACCACCCGTTCGGCTGCCTCGTGGTCGATGTGGACGGCAACGTGCTGATCGAGGCTGAGAACGGCTACATGCCCGACCACGACGGCACCGCGCACGCCGAACGCCTCGCCGCGACGCAAGCCTGCCGCACGCTGAGCCACGACGTGCTCGCCAAGTCGACGCTCTATTCCTCCGCCGAGCCCTGCGCAATGTGCGCAGGCGCAATCTACTGGGCCGGCATCGGCCGCGTGGTCTATGCCTTGAGCGAGCATCGGTTGCGCGGCGTCACCGGCAATCACGCGGAAAACCCGACCCTCGATCTACCCTGCCGCGAGGTCTTTGCCAGCGGCCAGCGGCCAACCGAGGTCGTTGGTCCGCTCCTGGAAGACGAAGCCGAAGCCCTGCACGACGGCGTGTGGTCGAAGTAGCCAGCGCCTCAATCGTAGGGTGGGTTAGCCGAAGGCGTAACCCACCACTGTCTATGTCCGCGGAGGCAGAAGAGGTGGGTTACGCTTCGCTAACCCCACCCTACAATTCTACGTCTCATGCGCGAACGGCGCCGCGCATTGCTGTGCGGCTCCGTCCTCAGCAGAGAGCTTCGATCAGAACTTCAGAGTGACACCGCCATAGACCGTGGACTCGGTGCAGCTCTTGGTGCTCTGGCCGGTGGCGGCGACGGTGCAAACGCCGGGCATGGCGTTGTGGTCGAGGCCGAACTTGTTCTGCCAGTAGCGGTAGGCAACCCAGAGGTCGACGAAGTGCGAGTACTTATCACCCCACGCCGCCTTCGAGGCGTCGAAGGTCAGGCGGATCGGCTCGCTATTCAGCTCGGTCTTGGACGCGGTGGAGAACCGGCCGACGCCCGAGAGCGCAGGAAGGCCATTGGAGTCGCCCTTCGGTCCATACCAGCCGGCACGGCCGCTGATCGACCAGTACTGCATGTTCGGCGGCAGGAAGCCCAGGTCCATGTAGTAGTTGATCTCGACCGCCCAGGTCGGGTTGTAGCTGACATTGCCGTCCGAGTTACAGACAACCCCCGCCGGCCCAGCGACGAACAGGCCACACTGGGTGAAGGCGTTGTGGTTCGAGAACTCCCAGTACATCAACGGCGCGACGTTGATATAGCCCTTGTAGGGAAGATCGAAGGCGAACTGCAGACCGGCGACGACATCGCGCTTGGCGGGCGCGAGGAAGTTGTTCTCGGTGTTGCCGTCCATACCGACTTCGAACGAGATGTTGTGCAGTGGGCCGGCGGTGAAGGCCTTGGTGTTGAACAGCTCGTTCCAGCCGAAGGTCGAACGGAACAGGCCGTAGATCTCCGTCGCACCAGCGCAGTCGGCGGCGCCGCCGGTGATGGTCACGCCGGGCGCAACGCAAGGGCTGGCCGGGTCGTTGTGACCCGACTTGAACATCGAGATGGTGAAGAAGTTGGTGCCGTAGGCCCAGAGGTCGAAATGCGTGAAGGAGTAGACCTGCTTGGGCGTGGTGCCGTTGATGCTTCCGTCCGGGCGCACGCTCCACATGCCGGGGTCGGTGCCCTTCGGCATATACGAGAACGACACCCGGTCGTCGATCGCCAGGAAGAACGGAAGATCCGAAGCCTTCTTTGCGGCCTTGACCGGAAGATCCGCCGCATGAGCCAAGCCGCCGGTGGCTAGCGTAGCAAGAGACAGCGCCGTTGCTGCAATTGCCTTGAAACGAAACGACATCCTGAACACCCCCAATGTTGAAGCTTTAGAAATCAAGCCCTGTTGGGTGCGACACTTGCGCCGTTCCCAAGAGGTGAGAAGCCTCAACTTGTTTCAACGCCTGCTGCAGGTTTCAGCAGAAGGCTCACCGGGTTCAGGATTTTTGCGCCAAGCTTCACGCGCGGCAGCGCGCTTCGCCCCAGAACCGCGCGCAAGCGGTTGCCGGAGTATCCCGATTGTTTTCATTTGCCTTTTGTGCGTGGCAAAAAAACGAGAAAGCGGGCTCGAGTGCACGGGGGCATCGCATCAGCGCAAAGCATACAAGCCGAACGCATCACTTGCCCAACTTGGCATCAACGCTGCACAGGCGGTTCCGTTTTGGTTTGGACCGTCACAAATTTGCAACAGACCCTTACAGCACAACTACGGACTCGCTAAAACTGCCGCCTGAGAATCGCGAATGGACAGCGAATCCCCTCGTTTGCCGAAGCGTTGAGCAAGGCATGACGTTTTTTCGCTACTTACGCGGCGGATCAAACTAGCCCACTATTGAGGCAGAGACACTTTACTCGACCCACGTGACGGCGAATGTCAGACGCGATGCCCAACAGCCTGCATACCGGGGAGCCACCGCTGCTCCAGACGATCGGGCTCACCAAGCGCTATGGCGACTTCCTCGCCAACGCGTCGATCGACATTGATGTCTTCCCCAGGGAGATCCATGCCCTGCTCGGCGAGAACGGCGCCGGCAAGTCGACGCTGGTCAAGGCGATCTACGGCCTGATCCAGCCGAGCGCCGGCGAGATTCGCTGGCGGGGCGAGCGCATCGTTCTGTCCGGTCCGTCGGAGGCCCGCAGCCGCGGCATCGGCATGGTGTTCCAGCATTTCTCGCTGTTCGAGAATCTCACCGTCGCCGAGAACGTGGCGCTCGGGCTCGACGGCAAGGAATCCTTCAAGGACATGTCGGCACGGCTGGAGCAGCTCTCCAGGACCTACGGCCTGCCGCTCGATCCCAAGCGCGAGGTCTGGCAATTGTCGGTCGGCGAGCGTCAGCGCATCGAGATCGTGCGCGCCTTGATGCAAGACCCCAAATTCCTGATCCTGGACGAGCCGACCGCCGTGCTGACGCCACAGGAGGCCGACCAGTTCTTCATCGTGCTCGAACGCCTCAAGGCCGAAGGCCACGCCATCCTCTACATTAGCCACAAGCTCGAAGAGGTGAAGCGGCTGTGCGACACCGCCACCATCCTGCGCGGCGGCAGGAAGGTAGCGACCTGCAATCCACGGCAAGAGACGGCAGCCTCGCTCGCCCGCATGATGGTCGGCGGCGAGATCAAGGAGGTCAGGGCTGCGGCCGGCAGGCAGACAACGGTACCGCGGCTCGTTGTCAACGATCTCACGCTCGCCCCCGACGAGCCGCACGGCGTGCGGCTCGAGCACATCTCGCTCGAGCTCAAGGGCGGTGAGATCCTGGGCATCGCAGGCGTCGCCGGCAATGGCCAGGACGAGCTCTTCGCGGCCTTGTCGGGCGAGCGGCTGTCGAAGGATCCCGGCACGGTGGTGATCGAAGGTATCGCCGCCGGCCATTTGTCGATCACCCAGCGCCGCAAGCTCGGCGCGGCTTTCGTCCCCGAGGAGCGTCTCGGCCACGGCACCGCGCCGCGCATGCGATTGTCGGAAAACGCACTGCTGACGGGCCACGCCGCAAGCGGCATGGTCAGGCACGGTTTCATCGACACGGCGGCCACATTGAAAACCGTCGACAAGGCGACCGAAACCTTCGACGTACGCAAGGCCAAGCGGGATCCGGAAGCGGCCAGCCTCTCCGGCGGCAATCTGCAAAAATTCATCGTCGGTCGCGAGATCCTGCGCAACCCGGCCGTGCTGGTGGTGAGCCAGCCGACCTGGGGCGTGGACGCAGGCGCGGCCGCCGTCATCCGCCAGGCGCTCCTGGATCTCGCCGCCAGCGGCGCGGCGGTGCTGGTGACGAGCCAGGATCTCGACGAGCTCGCCGAAATCGCCGACCGTATCGCCGTGATGTTCCACGGCCGGCTGTCGCCGCCGCTCGCGGCCCGCGAAGCGACACGCGAGAAGCTCGGCCTATTGATGGGCGGCAGCAGCCTGGATCAGAAGGAGGTCGCGCATGCAGCTCGTGCTTGAGAAGCGCGCCGAGCGCTCCAACGCGATCGCGCTGGTCTCGCCGCTGATCGCGATCGGCCTGACGATCGTGACCATGAGCATCCTGTTCGCGGTCCTCGGCAAGAATCCGCTGCTTGCCCTCCAAGCCTACTTCATCGCGCCTTTGACCGACGGCTACTCGCTCCAGGAGATCGCAGTGAAGGCGACGCCGCTGGTGATGATCGCGATCGGACTGTCGCTCTGCTATCTCGCGAACGCGTGGAATATCGGCGCCGAAGGGCAGTTCTTGATCGGCGCCGTCGCCGGAAGTTGGATCGCGGTGAGGACGCAGGGCACCGACGCCGGCGCCTGGGTGCTGCCGACGATGCTGCTGCTCGGCGCGATCGCAGGAGCGCTCTACGCGCTGATCCCGGCCATCTGCAAGGTTAAGTTCGGCGCCAGCGAAATCCTGACCAGCCTGATGCTGGTCTATGTTGCCGACCTCTTCCTCGACTATCTCGTCCGTGGCCCCTGGCGCGATCCGCACGGCTTCAACTTCCCGACCACGGCCGAGTTTGATCCCGTGGCGACGGTCCCGGTGCTGATCGAAGGTGGGCGGCTTCATCTCGGCTCGATCATCGCACTCCTGGTCGTAGCGGCAGCTGCGGTGCTGCTGGGACGAACCATCAAGGGGTTCGAGATCCGCGTGGTCGGCGCTGCGCCGCGAGCGGCGCGGTTCGGCGGCTTCAAGGCCAACCAGCTGATCATCCTGACCTTCGCCGTCTCGGGCGCGCTTGCCGGTCTTGCCGGCATCATCGAGGTCGCCGGCCCGGTCGGGCATCTCCAGCCCGGCATCTCGCCAGGCTACGGATTTACCGCCATCATCGTCGCCTTCCTCGGCAGGCTGAATCCGATTGGAATATTAATTGCAGGCCTTTTCCTCGCATTGACCTTCATCGGTGGCGAACAGGCCCAGATCGCAATGAAGATCCCGCTGGATGTCACCAAGGTTTTTCAGGGGATTTTGCTGTTCTACGTGCTGGCCTGCGATTCCCTGATCCTCTACCGCTTTCGGCTGGTCTTCCCGAACCGTCAGGTGGCCCGTGGAGCTGGTTGAAGCCATCATCCTGTCGGTGCTTGCCGCCTCGACGCCGCTTTTGATCGCGGCAACGGGCGAACTCGTCACCGAGCGCTCCGGCGTCCTCAACCTCGGCGTCGAAGGCATGATGATCATGGGCGCGGCCTGCGGCTTCGGTGGTGCCTGGCTGAGTGGCTCAATCATCATCGGCGCGCTCTGCGGCATCCTCGCGGGCACGCTGATGTCACTGATCTTTGCGTTGATGACGCTCGGCCTCGCCGTCAATCAGGTCGCGACAGGACTGGCGCTCACCATTCTCGGCATCGGCCTGTCGGGCCTGATCGGCGCCGGCTTCGTCGGCATGCGCATCACGCCGGCGGCGCACCTCAATATTCCGTATCTTACCGACATTCCCCTGATCGGCCGCGTCGTGTTCGGAGAAGATGGTTTCGTCTATCTCTCGCTGGCACTGATCGTCGGTGTCTGGTGGTTCCTCTACCGCACGCGCGCCGGGCTGATCCTTCGCGCCTGCGGCGATAACCACATCTCCGCGCATGCGCTAGGCTATCCGGTCCTGCGCATCAGGACACTGGCCATAATGTTTGGCGGCGCCTGCGCGGGACTTGCAGGCGCCTATCTGCCGCTGGCCTACACACCCTTCTTCATTCCCGGCATGACCGCGGGCCGCGGCTGGATCGCGCTCGCGCTCGTGGTATTCTCGTCATGGCGGCCGGGACGTCTTGTCGTCGGCGCCTATCTGTTCGGCGCGGTGAGCATCCTGCAATTGCACGCGCAAGGCTGGGGAATCGGCATTCCCTCGCAACTGATGTCGTCCTTGCCTTATCTTGCGACCGTAATCGTTCTGGTCCTGCTCTCCCGGGCGCGCACGGGCGGCTCGACCGCGCCGGCCGCGCTTGGCACTGTCTTTGTGCCCGATCGTTAGAGTTTTTCCGCAACGTGCACGATGGGGCGTGCACGCTGCGGAGTGTAGCTTTCCCCGACTGTTTGGAGATTGACGATGAGGAAAACACTTCTTGCGGCTGTCGCGGGGCTCTTGCTCGCCGGCAGCATCGGCGCAGCCTCTGCCGCCGACAAGCTGAAAGTCGGTTTCATATATCTCGGCCCGGTTGGTGATCTGGGCTGGACCTATCAGCATGAGCTCGCGCGCCAAGCGCTGGTGAAGGAGTTCGGCGACAAGATCGAGACGACCTATCTCGAGAACGTCTCCGAGGGGCCGGACGCCGAACGCTCCATCGAGCAGCTGGTCCGTGCCGGCAACAAGCTGATCTTCACGACGTCGTTCGGTTACATGGACCCGACGCTCAAGGTCGCGAAGAAATATCCCAACGTGCATTTCGAGCACGCGACCGGCTTCAAGCGCGACAAGAACATGTCTATCTACAACGGCAGGTTCTACGAGGGCCGCTACATCCAGGGCATCATAGCGGGCAAGATGTCGAAGGCCGGCGTGCTGGGCTACATCGGCTCGTTCCCGATTCCCGAGGTCATCATGGGCATCAATGCCACGATGCGCGGCGCGCAAACCGTCAACCCCAACATCAAGGTCAAGATCATCTGGGTGAACACCTGGTTCGACCCGGGTAAGGAAGCCGATGCCGCCAAGGCGCTGATCGACCAGGGCGCGGACGTCATCATGCAGCACACCGACAGCCCGGCGGCGATGCAGATCGCCTCCGAGCGCGGCAAGCTCGCCTTCGGCCAAGACTCCGAAATGATCAAGTTCGGGCCCAAGACCCAGCTCACGTCGATCATCGACAACTGGGCGCCCTATTACATCGAGCGCGTCAAGGCCGAGCTCGACGGAACCTGGAAGTCCGAGGACGTCTGGGGCGGGCTGAAATCCAAGATGGTGGTGATGGCGCCCTATACCAACATGCCTGACGACGTGAAAAAGCTAGCGATGGACACCGAGGCCGGCATCATCGACGGCAAGGTGCTGCCGTTCAAATGTCCGGTGGTTGGGCAGGACGGCAAGGAAGTTGAATGCAAGGGCGGCGATCATCTCGATGACGGCCAGATCCTCGGCATGAACTTCTACGTCAAGGGTATCGACGACAAGATCCCGGGCAAGTAGCACGCTTCTTGCATCGGTAAAATCACCTGCTCCTCCCGGAGGAGGTCAGAGGGGGTAGCCACCAATACCCGGCAATGGTGGTTGCCCCCTCTTCTCTATCCTGCCCGCCTAGCCTGCCTGCATCGCACGGGCCGCCGCGCTGTGGCGGCGGATCAGGTCGGCGACGTCCAGGCCCGGAATCGCACCGTCGACCACGGCCCATTTGCCCGCAACCATGACCCGATCAGCCCGATGCGCACCGCAGAGCACAACGGCCGCAATCGGGTCGCCATGGCCCGAGAAGCGAAGTTCATCGAGCTTGTAGAGCGCGAGATCGGCGGCCTTGCCGACCGCGATCTCACCGAGTTCGGGACGGCCGACGCAGGCGGCCGAGCCCTTGGTAGCCCAGCGCAGTGCGTCCTTGTGACTGATCCTCGTCACGCCATAGCGGGCACGCTGGAGCAGGAACGCGGAGCGCACCTCCTGCATCAGGTTGGACGCATCGTTGGAGGCCGAGCCGTCGACCCCCAGTCCGATGCCGACACCGGCCTCCTCCATTTCGCAGACCGGACAGCAGCCGGACGCGAGAAGCTGGTTGCTGCAGGCACAGTGGCTGATGGTCGTCTTCGCCTTGCCCAGACGCTTCATCTCATCGGCATTGAAGAAGATGCCGTGAGCGAGCCAGGTCCGCGCATTGAGCCAGCCGCACTGCTCGAGATAATCGAGCGGACGGCAGCCATACATCTGCTCGCAAAACCTGTTCTCGTCCTCGGTCTCGGCGAGATGGGTGTGCAGACGGACATCGAGCTTGTCGGCGAGATCGGCGGTGGCGCGCATCAACGACGTCGTCACGGAGAACGGCGAGCATGGCGCGAGTGCGATCTGCACCATCGCATCCGCGCCGCGCTGGTGATGCTTTGCGACCGCCCGCGCGCTGTCGGCGAGAATCGTGTCCTCGTCCTGCACCACGCTGTCAGGCGGCAGGCCGCCGTCGCGCTGCGACAGGTTCATCGAGCCGCGCGTGAGCAGCACGCGCACGCCAAGCCGCTTCGCAACGGCGACCTCGAGGTCGACAGCGTCCTCCAAGCCTGTGGGGAACACGTAGTGATGATCCGTCGTTGTGGTGCAGCCCGACAGCAACAGCTCCGACATCGCCACGGTGACACCGAGCTGGAGCGCCTCCGGCGTCATCCGCGCCCAGACCGGATAGAGCGCCTTGAGCCAGGGAAACAACTCACGGTCCATCGCTGCCGGCAACGCGCGCGTGAGCGTCTGGTAGAAGTGATGATGCGTGTTGATCAGCCCCGGCAGCACGACATGCTCGCCCGCATCGATGACCTCGGCGTCTGCTGCGGGCTTGCCGCCGGCTGGCACAAGCTCGATGATTCGGGCATCCTGCACTACGATGCCGCGCTCGGCACCGTCGGCCAGAATGGCGAGCGGATCCTTGATCCAGACCGGCTTTGCGTTATCCATGATCCCGTTTCTCCTGACGTCGGCCGGCATCTTCGCCTGCAAGGCGAAGGCCAGCCGCTTGCGTCCTTGTTGCGACTTGGCTCCGGACTTGCAAGACTCCTTTTCAGGCGATCGATCCTATCTAAGGCGTTGGCGTACTCATGGACTTGAATACCATCACGTCGGTGGCCCATCCGGAGAGCCGTGCCCAACTGCCCGCTTGGACGGCAGGTGATGCTTGGCTCGCGGGCGGAACCTGGCTGTTTTCGGAGCCGCAGGCCCACCTGTCCCGGTTGATCGATCTCGCTGACCTCAAATGGCCGGCACTGACCATCACGAATACCCATCTGACGATCGCGGCCACCTGCACCATCGCAGAGCTCGATGCGCTGACCAGTCCGCCCGAGTGGCTCGCCGCACCGCTGATCAGCCAATGCTGCCGCGCCTTCCTCGCCTCGTTCAAGATCTGGAAGACGGCGACGGTCGGCGGCAATCTCTGTATGTCACTGCCGGCAGGTCCGATGATCTCGCTGACCTCGGCGCTCGACGGCGTCTGCACGATCTGGAAGGCCGGCGGCGGCGAGCAGAAACTTCCCGTCCTCGATTTCGTCACCGGCAACCAGCGCAACCGCCTGATGCCGGGCGACCTGTTGCGGCAAATCGATATCCCCCTCGCGGCGCTGAAGCGTCGTTCGGCGTTCCGCCAGATCTCGCTGACGCCGGTCGGCCGCTCCGCAGCGCTGTTGATCGGCAGTCTCGATGGCGATGGTACGCTGGACCTGACGGTGACCGCATCGACCGTGCGCCCGATCCGATTGCCCTTTCCGAAGCTGCCCGATGCGAAAGCTTTGAGCGCAGCCATCGCGGTCGAGATCACCGACGGCCTCTATCATGACGACGTCCACGGCAAGCCGTTCTGGCGCAAGCACATGACGCTGCACCTTGCCGAGGAGATCCGTCGCGAATTGCTGGATAGCGCGCGCCCATGAGCTTCGAGATCAACGGCAAGCCGTTTTCGGAGAGCCCTCGCGCAGGCCAATGCCTGCGAACCTTCCTGCGCGAGCTCGGGCACTTCGGCGTCAAGAAGGGATGCGACGCCGGCGATTGCGGTGCCTGCACCGTGCTGCTCGACGGCGAGCCCGTGCACAGCTGCCTGATCCCGGCCTTCCGCGCCGAGGGCCGCGCAATCACCACCATCGAAGGACTGGGCGGCGACGACGGCCCGCATCCGATGCAGCAGGCCTTTCTCGACGCGCAAGGGTTTCAGTGCGGCTTCTGCACCGCCGGCATGATCCTGACCTGTGCGTCGCTGAACCAGGCGCAGCGCACCGAACTCGGCGCGGCGCTGAAGGGCAACATCTGCCGCTGCACCGGCTATCGCGCGATCGCGGATGCGCTCGACGGTAAGATCAATGTCGACGATGGCGTCGAGGCCGGCGGCGCGTTCGGCCGCAGCCTTCCCGTGCCCGTCGGCCCCGACATCGTGCGCGGCAAGGCGCGCTACACCTTCGACACAGCGATCGACGGCCTCTTCCACATCAAGCTCCTGCGTTCGCCGCATCCGCATGCGAAGATCGCCTCGATCGACAAGTCCGCGGCATTGAACGTTCCCGGCGTCCACACGGTGCTGACCCACGAGGACGTACCCGACCGCCTGTTCTCGACCGCGCGGCACGAAAAGGACTGGATGGACCCCGAGGATACGCGCGTCCTCGACGACGTCGTCCGTTTCGTCGGCCAAAAGGTCGCCGCCGTCGTGGCGGAGACCGAGGCCGCCGCGGAGGAAGCGTGCCGGCGCCTTGAGGTCACCTATGACGTCCTGCCCGCCGTTGTCGACCCAGAGCAGGCGATGGCGCCGGGCGCGCCTGTTATTCATCCCGACCGCACAACCGAACATCGCGTCGCAAACGCAAAGCGCAACATCGTCGCGGAGATGCATGGCGAGTTTGGCGATGTCGCAGCGGCGCTCGCGAATTCCGCCGTTACCTACGAGGGCACCTTCACGACCCAGCGCGTGCAACATGCAGCGCTGGAAACGCATGGCGGGCTTGCCTGGCTCGACCCGTCCGGCGTGCTCAACGTCCGCTCCTCCACGCAGGTGCCGTTCCTGACGCGGCGCGCGCTGTCCGACATTTTCGATCTGCCGATGGACAAGGTCCGCGTGTTCTGCGAGCGCGTTGGCGGCGGCTTTGGCGGCAAGCAGGAGATGTTCGTCGAGGACATCTTGGCGCTCGCCGTGCTGAAGACGGGGCGGCCCGTCAAGCTCGAGCTGACGCGCGAGGAGCAGTTCATCGCGACGTCGACGCGCCATCCGATGCGCGTCCATATCAAGGCCGGCGCCGATGCGGACGGCAAGCTCACGGCGCTCCAACTCGATGTGCTCTCCAACACCGGCGCCTATGGCAATCATGCCGGTCCGGTGCTAGGCCACTCGGTGGCCGAGTCGATCAGCGTCTACAATTGTCCGAACAAGAAGGTCGACGCAGTCGCGGTCTACACCAACACGGTGCCCGCAGGCGCATTTCGCGGCTATGGCCTGCCCCAGACGCTGGTAGCGGTGGAAGCGGCGATCGACGAGCTGGCAACGCAGCTCGGCGTCAGCCCATACGACATCCGCCGCCGCAACGTCGTCAGGCCCGGTGATCCCATGCTGTCGCCACCCCCGTCGGAGTATCACGACGTCGCCTATGGCTCCTACGGGCTCGACCAATGCCTCGATCTGGTCGAGCGCGCGATGCAGGCGGATGCGCCCCGGCCCGATTTGTCGCCGGACTGGCTGATTGGCGAGAGCATCGCGCTGACCATGATCGACACCGTGCCGCCGGCCGGGCACATCGCGGACGCGATGATCGCGCTCAACGACGACGGCAGCTTCGATCTCACCGTCGGCACCGCCGAGTTCGGCAACGGCACCAGCACGGTGCACCGGCAGATTGCGGCCACCGCGCTCGCGACCACTGTGGACAACATCCGCCTCAAGCAATCCGACACTGCTCATGGCGGTCACGACACCGGCGCCTATGGCAGCGCCGGCATTTTCGTTGCCGGCAAGGCGACGCATGCGGCGGCGGAGCGTCTTGCGAACATGTTGAAGGCAACCGCAGCCGAGGCGTGGCTATGCGATGCCGCGACCTGCACACTCGACGACAATTCTGTCGTCAGCGGCGTCAGGCGAATCTCCTTTGCTGATCTCGCAAGCAACGCGCAGGAGCAAGGCGAGGTGCTCGCAACGAGCGGCAATTCTCAGGGCACCCCGCGCTCGGTCGCGTTCAACGTGCAGGGTTTTCGCGTGGCCGTGAACAAGGCCACCGGCCAGTTGAAAATTCTCAAGAGCGTGCAGGCGGGAGATGCTGGCGTCGTCGCCAATCCCATGCAGTGCCGCGGCCAGGTCGAGGGCGGCGTAGCACAGGCTCTGGGGGCAGCGATGTACGAGGAGATGGTGATCGACGCGCAGGGGCGCATCATCAACGCCAAATTCCGCCACTATCACCTACCCTCCTTCGCCGACGTGCCGCACACGGAAGTGCTTTTCGCCGAGACATCAGACACGATCGGACCGATGGGCGCAAAATCGATGAGCGAAAGCCCATACAATCCCGTCTCTGCCGCGCTCGGCAATGCCATCGCGGATGCCACCGGCATTCGTTTTACGTCGACACCGTTCAAGCCGGACCGCCTGTTCCCGGCACTGCACGAAAAGTTCGGCGGCTAGCTCCCGCGATAGGTCGAATAGCTCCAGGGCGTGACCAGCAGCGGCACGTGATAGTGGCCCTCGGGCTCGCTGATCGCAAAACGCAGCGGGATTTCGTCGAGGAACGGCGGGTCCGACGTCGGCACGCCGCGCGCAGCAAAATATTTGCCAACACTGAAGCGAAGCTCGTAGCGGCCGATCGGCAAGGGACGACCACCGATCAAGGGCTGATCGGTGCGACCGTCATGGTTGGTCACCGCGCGCGCGATGATGCGGCTTTCGCCAAGGGCCGCGAGCTCGACGAGTTCGACCGCGATGCCCGGCGCGGGCTTGCCGCTGTGATTGTCGAGCACGTGGGTTGAGAGCTTGCCGTGGACCTTCAGACGATCGTCAGCAACCACGAGCTGGTCCAGTCGCAGCGCCGAGATGCGGCAGATTTCGGCGATCGAACGCTGCGTCTCGGTCGCGGCATCATTCGGCAGACGCTGCTCGAAATCGCGCAGGATCGAATCCTTGGTGTGGCGGCGCACGCACACGATATAGGGGATGCCGAACTTTGCGCGATAGGCATTGTTGATGCGTTCGAACGCCGTGTATTCGGCGTCGGACAAGCGGTCGAGCCCAACGCTGTTCTGCTCGGCATTGGAGTCCGCGGTCAATCCAGCAGCGCGCTGCGTCTTGTCGGCCAGATCGGGATGCGCCTTGATCAGCGCCAGCCGCAATTCCGGCGCAGCTCCATCGACCGCCGCCGTCATCGCTGCGAGCAATTGATGAATGCCGGCAAAGGGCCGCTGGTCCGCGGCGCGCTCGGCGATCCATGGCGAGTGCTCGAAGATATTGGCAAGCGCGGCGACGAAATCGGCCTCGCTTGCAGCGTTGAGATCGGAGAGCGAGACCTGCGACATCGCCCCCTCGCCTAGATCTCGAATGCGTCGTCGGCGAGATGGGCGAGACGGTCGTGCCAGTGCTGCGCGATCTGCAATCGCGTCGGCACCCAGACGCGCTCGTGCTTCCCGATATAGTCGAGGAAGCGCATCAGCCCTGCCGCGCGGCCGGGACGGCCGACCAGGCGGCAATGCAGGCCCACCGACATCATCTTCGGCGCGCTCTCGCCTTCGGCATAGAGCACGTCGAAGGCGTCCTTCAGATAGGTGAAGAACTGCTCGCCCTCGGCAAAGCCCTGCGCGTTGATGAAGCGCATGTCGTTGTTGTCGAGCGTATAGGGAATGACGAGCTGCTTGCGGCCCGCGCCCTTGATCCAATAGGGCAGATCGTCGGCATAGGAGTCGCAGAGATAGAGGAAGCCGCCCTCCTCCATCAGCAGCCTGTTGGTATTGATCGAGGAGCGGCCGGTGTACCAGCCGAGCGGCCGAGCGCCGGTCGCTTCGCTATGCACGCGGATGGCCTCGGTGATCTCGGCGCGTTCCTGCGCCTCGGTCATGTCCTTGTGCTCGATCCATTTCAGGCTGTGGCTGGCGATGTCCCAGCCCGCCTCCTGCATCGCGGCGACGATTTCGGGATTGCGTTTCAGCGCCGTGGCAACGCCGAACACGGTGGTCGGCCATTTGCGTATCGTGAACATCCGCCACAGCCGCCAGAAGCCGGCGCGCGAGCCATACTCGAACATCGATTCGATGTTGGCATGGCGCTGGCCGGGCCAGGGCTGCGCGCCCAGCACGTCGGACAAGAACGCTTCCGACGCGCGGTCGCCGTGCAAAATGTTGTTCTCGCCGCCCTCCTCGAAATTGACGACGAACTGCACCGCGACCCGGGCCCCGTCCGGCCAATGCGGATGCGGCGGGTTGCGGCCGTAGCCGCGCAGATCACGGGGATAGCGGGGCTCGGACAAGTCAGGCTTCCTCGAAGCGGATCGGCAGGGCGCCCTTCCACAGCACGCTCTTGCCCAGCGTCGCCAGATTCTCCAGACCCGACGTCAGCGTGATGAAGTGGTTGCCGGCGAGCTGACCCATCTTGCTCGCGAAGTGCACGCCGCCATAGGCGAGCAGGATCTCGGTCTCGCTGATGCCGCCGGGATAGAGGATGATCTGGCCCGGCGCGGGATAGCTGGTGTGGTTCTCGTAGCCGACGCCGAAATCGAGGTCGCCGAGCGGCATCCAGACGCCCTCGCCGCTCCAGCGCACATGGATGATGTGGCTTTCGAACGGCATGGCCTTGCGGAAAGCAGCGACGGTCTTCGGCGCCAGTTGCTCCTCGAAGCGGGCATCGAAGGTGAAATCGCCGGCGCGGATAACGAGTTTGCTCATCTCATCTCTCTAGGGTTGGAGGGCTTCGGCCCTCCAAGGGGAACTTTCAAGCAAAGAGCATTCCAGCAGGACCTATGCAAGGGCCCCGCGCTACCTGCGGTCATACGACCAGCCGAAAATGCCGCTTCGCCGAGTCTCGGGCTCCGGCTCAGCGGCGGGTAGGGGCCCCTCCTTCAGTTCCGCTTGCGGCGGCGGCGGCGCCGGAAGGTTTTCGCATTTCATGGAATAGACCAGCTTGCCGTCCGCGGTACGCCCGATCGGCACGCAAGGGTCGGGATGCCCCACCGTCGCGGCTTTCGGTGTCGGCTTGACCTGCGCTGCGGCGGGCGAGGCCACCAGCACCAAGACCAGCAAATATTTCCACATCGTTGTGGCTCGATCCATCAGCTCGTCCCATTCAAGCGGATCGCGGGCGGCGAGTCCATCAGGACCACGGGCGGCATTGCCGATTATTTAGCCGCGACCAAAATTTCGGCTCGCCGCTTCGTGATCGCCGAAACCGTGATATTCGGCAAGACGCATCGCCATCTCCGATAAGCGGCAACACCAGCACAAGACATTTCTCTCGCTCGGCGTCAGACAAGGGAGACCATGATGCGAACAACAACGCTGACCCTGCTCGCCACGACGCTGCTCGCGGCCCTCACGATCCAGACGGCCTCGGCAAGCCAGCGCCACCACGCCCGCAAGGCCCCCGCCCCCGCTACCCAGTCCTTCCGCGACTCCAACGCTGCCGCCTGGCCGACCGAGCCACGCGAGATCGACTGGTGGCGCTACTCGACCGGTGCGCTCTCGGCGCCCGCAGGGCGGTGATTGCTCGCTCGCGCGACCATACTGTTAGATCGGTCATCCTGCGGAGCGGGCCATGGGGTGTAACATGCCACATGGGGAGCTTCGACGGATAAACGGCCGTTGGCCCGACAACACCAGCGATACGGAGAGAACGTGATGGCGATCAACAACGTGGCCGACCTCTTCGTGGCAACGCTCGAGCAGGCGGGTGTCAAGCGGATCTATGGTATCGTCGGTGACAGCCTCAACGGCCTCACGGAAGCGCTGCGCCGCCGTGGCACCATCGAGTGGGTGCATGTGCGGCACGAGGAAGTCGCAGCGTTTGCCGCGGCCGGCGAGGCCGAGATGACGGGCAGCCTTGCAGTATGTGCGGGGTCCTGCGGACCGGGCAATCTGCATCTCGTCAATGGTTTGTTCGATGCTCATCGCAGCCGCGTTCCGGTACTCGCGATCGCAGCCCAGATTCCCTCGGCCGAGATCGGCGGCGGCTATTTTCAGGAGACCCATCCGCAAAATCTGTTCCAGGAGTGCAGCCATTATTGCGAGCTGATCTCGGATCCAAGCCAACTGCCTTACGTGCTGGAAAATGCCATCCGCGCGGCGGTCGGATTGCGCGGAGTTGCGGTCGTGGCCATACCTGGCGACGTCGCGTTTCGCGCGCCACCCAAACGTGCTCTGGCGACCGCCCGGGGCCTGGCGCTGTCCATACCGAAGATCGTCCCCGAGACCAGCGAACTGGAGGCGCTGGCGTCTCTCTTGAACGGCAGGGAGCGCGTCACGCTGTTCTGCGGCCGGGGATGCGCCGGCGCTCACGCACCGCTGATGCGGATGGCCGAGACCTTGAAGAGCCCCATCGTACACGCCCTCGGCGGCAAGGAGCATGTCGAACACGAAAATCCCTATGATGTTGGCATGACCGGCTTCATCGGCTTCTCGTCCGGTTATGCAGCGATGCATGCCTGCGACGTCCTCCTGATGCTGGGCACTGATTTCCCCTACAAGCAGTTCTTCCCGACCGACTGCCAGATCGCGCAAATCGACATCAGGCCGGAAAATCTCGGCCGGCGCTGTAAGCTCGATCTCGGCGTAATCGGCGATGTCAGGCTGACCATCGAGGCGCTGCTGCCGCTGTTGAAGGTCAAGACCGAACGACGGCACCTCGACAATGCGATTGCGCACTACAAGAAGGCGCGCGAAGGCCTCGACGCGCTCGCGGAGGGCACCCCGGGCCGCAAGCCGATCCATCCGCAATATCTCGCGAAGCTGATCAGCGATCACGCTGCCGACGATGCGGTGTTCACCGCGGATGTCGGCACACCGACCGTCTGGGCGGCGCGCTATCTGCAGATGAACGGACGCCGCCGGCTGATCGGATCATTCGTGCACGGTTCCATGGCCAATGCCATGCCACAGGCGATCGGCGCGCAGGCGGCACAGCCAGGACGTCAGATCATTTCGCTCTCGGGCGACGGCGGTTTCACCATGCTGATGGGCGACCTGATCACGCTCACCCAGATGAAGCTGCCAGTGAAGGTCGTCGTCTTCAACAATGGAGTGCTCGGTTTCGTCGCGCTCGAGATGAAGGCTGCAGGCTTCGTCGACACCAACGTCGATCTGAAGAACCCTGACTTTGCGGCCATGGCGCGCGCAATGGGCATCATGGGTCGTCGCGTCGAGGACCCAGGCGAACTCCCGGGCGCGATACAGGAGATCCTGACGCATGACGGGCCAGCACTCCTGGATGTGGTCACCGCCAAGCAGGAGCTCTCGATGCCGCCAACGATCACCCCGGAGCAGATCAGGGGCTTCAGTCTCTGGGTCCTGCGTGCCGTCATGAATGGCCGCGGCGACGAAGTCGTCGATCTCGCCAAGACAAACCTGCTGCCCCGCTAGAGACGCGCTTGTCCGCGCGAACTCTGTTGGCAAGCCCTCGTGATCAGTACGGCTGATAGTAGCGCGGACCACCATAATAAGGACCGCCGCCGTAATAGCCCGGGCCGTAATGCGGACCCGGACCGTAGTAATAGTTGTTCTCGTAGTAATCCTGCCGGCGCTGCTCGGCGATCGCGCCGGCGATCAGGCCAGTCGCCGCGCCCATGACGGCGAGGCCCGCAGCACTCGGTCCGCGACGGTAATAGCGGCGCCGTGCGGCGCTGAAGTCAGTCGCAGCGGCGGATGCCGGGGCCACTGTGGCAGCCTTCGCGAGCGTGCGTGTAGCCGCAGCCGAGGGCACCGCCGACGCCGCGACGAGGGCAAGGCCAGCGAGCGTAGCCAGCAGGACGCTCCTGCTTTTCAAGGACATCATGGCCTGATCCGTCATCTGAGCCTTCCTCCGTTCGCTATCAAGAACCAAGTTAAGCAAACGATATATAACCCACAACCCAGCGATGTGGTTTCCCGATCGCGGCAATCCGCCGCGCCGATTTGAACGATCGTAAAGCTGCCTGGCAAATCCGGCTTGATCGACTTCAGCGGAGCCGTTATGAAACCGGCGCGCTGTTCTTCGGCGCCGTAAGCGTTTCACGTGAACCAACGCATCAACCGACGCGGTCGGGATCGATGCAATTTTCGGGGTTCGACGTGACCGGCGCGTCCTTTTCCCAAAGAGATCAGATGTTGCGGTTCGCAACCTGCCGGCGCGCTATGCGCCTGTTGCTGGTAGTCCTGCCACTGGTCCGCCGGATCGCTGCCTTCGTGGTCTCTAACCGGCGGGGATGGCAGCAGCGCCCGCCGTCCCTGCCCTACCTCGCATGAAATTTGGATCAAATGACTTCAGACCAAACGGCTTCTGCCGCAAATCGGGCCGACACGCTGACGCGGCATCGGCCGCTGCTGCTCTATGTCGGCTGCAGCACGCTCTCGGAATTCGCTCACAACGTCGCCACCGTTGCCGTGGGTTGGCAGATCTATGAACTCACCGGCAGCGCCTTCTATCTCGGCATGGCGGGTCTCGTGCAGTTCATTCCGAGCGCCATTCTCGTCTTCATCGCGGGGCACGCGGCCGATCGCTACGACCGCCGCCGCATCGTTCAACTTTGCCAGCTCATCCAAGCCTTGGCTGCAGCCTGGCTCGGCGTCCGCACGTTCGCGGGAGCGGTGACGGCGCCGGAGATCTTCGCGGTCCTTGCCATCCTCGGATTCGCCGGCGCGTTCGAAAGTCCGGCCGCCTCCGCGCTGCTGCCGGGCGTCGCACCGGACGGCATGCTCCAGCGCGCGACCGCCATGGCGACCGGCACACGGCAGTTCGCTACGATCACGGGTCCCGCGCTCGGAGGGATCGCCTATGCGCTTGCACCTGGCGCGCCCTACGGCATCATGGCGCTATGCTCACTCCTCGCAATGGTGCTCGTCGCTGCGATCGAGCTCGAACGTCCCGCCGAATCTGAGCCGCCGAACCTCGCCGAATTGTTCGCGGGCCTTGAGTTCGTGCGCAGCAATCCCGCTATCCTCGGTACGATCTCGCTCGATCTGTTCGCCGTGCTGCTCGGCGGCGCGACCGCACTGTTGCCGATCTATGCCAAGGACATCTTGCATGCCGGCCCGTGGGCGCTCGGCGTGATGCGGGCAGCGCCGGCCGTTGGCGCACTTCTGATGACGGCGGTGATCGCGCGCCATCCAATCGCGCGTCGTGCGGGCCTGCGGATGTTCCAGGCGGTGATCGCGTTCGGGCTTGCCACCATCGTCTTCGCTCTGTCGCAGACCGTGTGGCTGTCGATCGCTGCACTGATGGCCATGGGTGCGGCCGACACGATCAGCGTCATCGTCCGAGTCGCGCTGGTGCAGCTCGCCACACCCGATGCAATGCGCGGCCGCGTCGGCGCCGTCAATTTCCTCTTCATCAACGCCTCGAACCAGCTCGGCGAATTCGAGAGCGGCATGGTCGCCGCCCTGCTCGGCGCAATGCCTGCAGCGCTGCTCGGCGGCATCGGCACCATCGCAGTGGCGCTGTCGTGGATGAAGCTGTTCCCAATCCTGCGCCAGGTCGACCGACTGGAGTGAGATTTACCCCTCGATCCCCACGGACGGCGTCCGCGGGCCGAGATCAAGAGCCGCACCGACAAGCTATTGTTGTGCGGACTCCAGTTGCACCGGAGCTGGCCGTCGCACCGCCGCATGCGGCGCGGGACCCGCCTGCGCCGGCTTGGGTGACGATGCTGCCGCCGGGCGCGGCGGAGGCACGGCGGCAGCGGCCGTCTTCGGGCGCGTGTTGGGATCGGAGGTCTGATGAACAGGCTTTCCCGCCGTCTGGTCAGGGGCATTGACCGACGTCTTGATATCGGGCGTTTTCATAACAAGGCGCGCCATTTGCTCCTGGCTCGCTTTCAACTCGTCGGCAACCCTGAGGTTGTCGAGCGACATCTGCTGCTGGTTCGCCTTCAATTGCTCCTGGCTTGCCTTGAGCTGCTCGATGCCTTGCTGCACGTTGGCGAGATCGCTCGCCATCTTCTCGAGCAATTCCGTCACCTGCGGAGGAAGCACGGTCGCGGTCGGCGCGACCGCCTCCGGGACGGTCTGCGAGGGGGGGTCCGGTTGCGGCGATGCGGGCGATGCCTGGGCCAGCTGAACAGGCGCCAGGCCGGGCTGCGCGGCAAGCACCGGCTCTGCTTGCGAAGGTGAGGGCAGCGCAGCATGCAGCGGTGCCCAGCCTGCGATCATCTGCCTGATCCCATCACCGTGGGATGATTGCGAGACCAGGGCCGCGGTGCCAATCCCCGCTGCCAGCGCCAAGCCAACGAAGCCGCGGAGCGCTGGCCGGCCGCGCGGCGGGCGGCTGCGCGCTTCATCACGCTCCTGTCGCTCCTCGCGCTCCAGCCTGGAAAGCTGCTCGCTGGCGCGCGCAATTTCTTCATCCACGCTTCTGATCTTCTCGTAGGTGTGCGTGAGCTCTTGGTCCATTCGCGCGGACAGCACAAAATGTGGCTCGACTTGTGTCGGATCTGACACGGAATTCATTGGCGCTCCTACCCCAGCCCAATGTCGCCCCGAAGAGCGTTCGTCGCATTTCCGCTTGGCTCATCATCGCCAATGCGGTTTGTCCAAAGCAAGACCCCATCATGGAAAGTGTGAGGCCGGGTGGCGGCGAGCGCCGCGGCACCCCTCCTCCAATACCGCTGAGTGCTACGACAACGAGCCCAACACTCCGCGGGTGGCCTTGTCGATCTCCTCGACATAGCGGCGACGGGCGAAGGTCTCGGTGAGGAAGCCTATCACCTTGCGGCTGTCGGCGGATTCGACCACCGCCAGCATCTCCGCCTCGGCCTCGTCGAACACCGCCATCGCGCTTTTTACGTTCATCTCCGGAATCAGCACGATGTCGGTGTAGCGGGCGAGCTCGATCACCTGGATGTCGTCGGCGATGGTGTCGAGGTCGCTGGAGAACAGGTCGGGCAGCATGACGAGGCCGACATATTCGTCGGCGTTGTTGACGACGACGATGCCCGGCCGCGAGCCCAGCGCGAATTCGCGTCTTGTGGCGGCGATCGTCGTCGAGGACGGCACCTTGCCGACGTCGCTCCGCATCATCCGCTCGACCGTGAGGTTGCGCAGCCAGCCGACGTCGTTGGCGCTGCGGATGGTCTCGCCGCGCAAATGCAGGCGCCAGGTCGAGAAGGAATGGCCGAACATGAAGCGCACGCAGATCGAGGTGACGATGCAGCCCGCCAGCACCACGGCGGTGACGTCGACATTGCGCGTCATCTCCAGCACCAGGAACGACATCGTCAGGGGACCGCCGACGATGGCGACCCCGAGCGTCGCCATGCCCGTGAGCATCGCAACCAGCGGATCGATCGCGAAGCTGGGGCTGATCAGCAGCAGCAAGGCAGCGAAGAATTTTCCGATCAGGCTGCCGACAAACAGCGAGGCGAAGAACAGGCCGCCGCGGAAGCCAGATGCCAGCGAAATCAGGCACGCCGTCAGCTTGAGCGCAATGATCAGCGCGATCAGGCCGATCGTCATGTCGTGAAAAAGATCGAGCACCATCGCGCCGTGGCCGGCCGCCAGCACCTGCGGGGTGGTGATCGCGAAGGAGCCGACGATGAGGCCACCGATCACCGGGCGCAGCCAGACCGGTAGCCAGGCGAACAGACGCTCGAACGTCGAGGACGAGCGCATCACGGCGATGCCCACGCCGCCGGTGACGAGCGCGAGCCCGATCAGCGCCAGATATTGCTCGATGCCGACCGTGCTCACCTTCGGTATCTCGATGGAGTACGGCGCGCCGCCGAGCCACTGCGCGGTCAACGCGCCGGCGAGTGAGGCAGCCAGGATCGGCGCGGCGCTGCCGACGGCATAGACGCCGACGATCAGCTCGCAGGCATAGAACGCGCCGGTGATCGGAGCGCCGAAGGCGGCTGCGATCGCGGCCGCGGCGCCGCAGCCGACGATCAGGCGGAGATCGTTGCGCCGGAGGTTGAAGAACTGGCCGAGCAGCGAGGCGATGCCGGAGCCGATCTGGGTGTAGCCGGCCTCGAGGCCGACGGAGGCGCCGCAGCCGTTGGAGATCAGCGTCTGGCTCGAGACCACCACGCTGTCGCGCAGGGACAGATTGCCGCCACGCAGCGCGTTGGCCTCGATCGGGTCGACAGCGCTGGAGATCTTCAGCCGCCGCCGCGACCACTCCATCATCCCGAGCGCCAGGCCGCCAACGGCGGGCGCGCTCAGCGCCGCCCACGGGCTGACATAGGCGTTCGCCGACAGCCGCACGTCGACGGGAATGCCGAAGATCAGGACGTGCGCAATCTGCGCGATCTCGGCCATCAGCGTCACGACGCCGCCGGTGGCGATGCCGATCAGAAGCGCGAGCGGGATCAGGTAGAATTCATTGCTGCGCAGCAGGGCGCGGATGCGGACCAGCATCCGGTTCGACGCTTTGTTCGATCCCTTGTGCGATCTCTTGCGATCGACGATGTGCCTGATCCGCGCGAACACCGGCGAGGCTCTTCTACTCTGCGGCCGTGCCGTCGCCGGCCATGCGCTGGTTTGTCATCGGGATCGGCATCCTGGCGACGCGCGCGTTCCGCGCCCTCACCGACCCGAGTTACGTCAAAGCCATGAGGCTGCGCAAGAGAAAGCGGACGGCTTTGCGGAGGGTGATATGTCCGCCCCGGGCGCCGCGCGAAAATTACAAGAAAATCAATATATTGATCCCACGACAGATCGGCGCGGACCGCGGCCGCGCTGCTCAGCACGAACTGCGCCGAATGGACCGCAAGCAGGATGCTGAGCCGGCGGGACTAAGAGGAACGATTGCGAAGCGGAGGGGGCGACCGCTACCCGGCAGACGCGCTGGATTTTTGCAGGGGGCGCACCATATGCAGCCTTTCCATCCCAGAGCCCGCGCCATGCAACCCAAAAATCCCCTCGACTGGATGCTTTCCGAAGCCCTGGAGCAGCTCAATCGCGGCGAGCGGCTGCGCCAGCAGTTCGGCCGCCAGGAGTCTTGTTGGGAGCCACCTATCGACGTGCTGGAGACCGACCGGGAGCTCCTGATCCTCGTTGCCCTACCCGGCGTCGATCCCGACAATGTCGAAACGGTGATCCATGACGGGGTGCTCATCATCTCGGGCCGGCGCACGCTGCCGCCGGAGCTGCGCAACGCGCGCATCCACCGGCTCGAGTTGCCGCAGGGGCGTTTCGAGCGCCGTATTGCACTGCCAGTTGGACGCTATGCGATCAGTCGTTTCGTGATGGACGGCTGCGTCGCGCTACGCCTCGCCAAATCCGCCTGAGGTCGACCATGGCCAACGAACAACAGATCGAGACCACCCTGACCACCGAAGCCGCAAAAATCCCGGACGACGCACTGGTCGTCATCCCCGTCCGCAACATGGTGCTGTTTCCGGGCGTGATCGCGCCGATCGCGATCGGGCGGCCGAAATCGATCGCCGCCGCGCAGCAGGCGCTGCGCGAGCAGCGGCCGATCGGCATCGTGCTCCAGCGCAACCCCGACATCGACGACCCCGCGCCGGACGACCTCTACCGGATCGCGACCATCGCCAACATCGTTCGCTACATCACCGCGCCCGACGAAACCCATCACATCGTCTGTCAGGGCGTGCAGCGCGCACGCATCCTCGACTTCCTGCCGGGGACGCCGTTCCCGGCTGCGCGCATCCAGCAAATTCCGGAGCCGACCACGACGTCACCGGAGATCGAGGCGCGCTTCCTCAACCTGCAGCGCCAGGCGATCGAGGCGATCCAGCTTCTGCCGCAGGTGCCGCCCGAGTTGGTGGCGATGTTCCAGGGTACGACCGCGCCCGGCGCGCTGGCTGATCTCGCCACCGCCTATATGGACATCAAGCCGCAGGACAAGCAGGAGATCCTGGAGACTGTCGATCTCTCCGTCCGCATGGACAAGGTGTCGAAGCGGCTCGCCGAGCGGCTGGAGGTCTTGCGCATATCCAACGAAATCGGCCAGCAAACCAAGGCGGCCTTCGACGAGCGCCAGCGCGAGGCGATCCTGCGCGAGCAGATGGCGACCATCCAGCGGCAGCTCGGCGAAGGAGATGGCAAGGCGGCCGAGGTCGCCGAGCTGACCGAGGCGATCGCGAAAGCAAAAATGCCGCCGGAGGCAGAAGCCCATGCGAAGAAGGAGCTGCGCCGCTATGAGCGCATGCCGGAGGCCGCCGGCGAAGCCGGCATGGTCCGCACCTATCTGGACTGGTTGATCGAACTGCCCTGGGCGCTGCCCGAGGAGAAGCCGATCGACATCGCGGAGGCGCGCCGCATCCTCGATGCGGACCACTATGGCCTGGAGAAGATCAAGAGCCGCATCATTGAATATCTCGCGGTGCGCAAGCTCGCGCCGCAGGGCAAGGCGCCGATCCTGTGCTTCGTCGGCCCGCCGGGCGTCGGCAAGACCTCGCTCGGCCAGTCCATCGCGCGCGCGATGGATCGCCCCTTCGTGCGCGTCAGCCTGGGCGGCGTGCATGACGAGGCCGAGATCCGCGGCCACCGCCGCACCTATATCGGCGCGCTTCCCGGCAACATCATCCAGGGCATCAAGAAGGCAGGCAGCCGGAACTGCGTGATGATGCTGGACGAGATCGACAAGATGGGCCGCGGCGTGCAGGGCGATCCGTCGGCCGCGATGCTGGAGGTGCTCGATCCGGAGCAGAACGGCACGTTCCGGGACAACTATCTCGGTGTGCCCTTCGACCTCTCGCGGGTGGTCTTCATCGCCACCGCCAACATGCTGGACTCGATCCCGGGACCGCTGCTGGACCGCATGGAGCTCATCAGCCTTGCCGGCTACACCGAGGACGAGAAGCTCGAGATCGCCACGCGCTATCTGGTGCGGCGTCAGCTCGAGGCCAATGGCCTGACGACAGAACAGGCCGAGATCGAGCCGGAGGCGTTGAAGCTGATCGTCAAGGGCTACACACGCGAGGCCGGCGTGCGCTGGCTGGAGCGCGAGATCGGAAAGGTGTTCCGGCATGCGGCGGTGCAGATTGCCGAGGGCACTGCGACCAAGGTCGCGGTCACGCCGAAGGACATCGCGCCCGTGCTCGGCCAGCCGCGCTTCGAGGGCGAGATTGCGCTACGCACCAGCGTGCCGGGCGTTGCCACCGGGCTTGCCTGGACGCCGGTCGGCGGCGACATCCTGTTCATCGAGGCGACGCGCGTGCCCGGCAGGGGCAGCCTGATCCTGACGGGCCAGCTCGGCGACGTCATGCGCGAGAGCGTGCAGGCCGCACTGACGCTCGTGAAGAGCCGCGCGACCCAGCTCGGCATCGATCCGGCGCTGTTCGAGAAGAGCGACATCCACGTTCACGTCCCGGCAGGCGCCACCCCGAAGGACGGCCCGAGCGCAGGCGTTGCAATGTTCACGGCGCTGACCTCGCTCCTGACCAACCGCACCGTGCGCAACGACACCGCCATGACCGGCGAGATCTCCTTGCGCGGCCTGGTGCTCCCGGTCGGCGGCATCAAGGAGAAGGTGGTGGCGGCCGCAGCCGCAGGTCTGAAGCGGGTGATGCTGCCGGCGCGCAACAAGCGGGATTTCGACGACATCCCGAAGAGCGCGCGCGAGAGCCTCGAATTCATCTGGCTCGAACGGGTCGACGAGGCGGTCGCCGAAGCGCTTGACCCGGCCAAGGCGCAGGTCGAGGCAGCCGAGTGAGAACGGTGATGACGATGGTGTTGAAAAGGACGAAGACGAAGCGGACGGTGCAGCGGTTGCGGCAATGGCTCGATCGCGCGATCGGCCGGCTCCGGGAGCAGATCCCTGCGCCGCGCGGTCAGCTTCGGCCCGTTAGGGTCAAAGCCAGATACCGCAGGGGCTGACCCCTCCGCCTCGCCCCTGCGGCACCTCAAACAAAAGGCCCCCTCTTGTGGAGGGGGCCTTTGCTTTTAGCCGTTAGGCCACGGCGTCCTTGGCGGCCTTCACGGGCCGTGCGCGAACGATCTTCCGGGCCGGCTTGGCCTTGAACATCATCTCTTCACCCGTGAACGGGTTGGTGCCCTTGCGCGCCTTGGTCGCGGGCTTCTTGATGACCACGAACTTGGCGAAGCCCGGCACCAGGAAGAGGCCGTTCTTCTTGAGCTCCTTGTGGCCGACGTCCGTCAAGGTCTCCATGACGTTCTTGACGTCGCGCTTGGAAAGCTCGGTGGCAGTCGCGATCTTTTCGATCAGCTGCGATTTGGACAGTTGGGTTGGCATCGTGTCTCCTCTGATTCGTTGCCGGTTGCATATTAGACCAACCGTTGAAGGCCTATAGCCTTCTGTACAGTTTTGTCGCGAAATTACGGGCTTTTTTGTCCCGCTGTGACAAAAAACCCTGCTTTTTAGCCACTTCCAGAGCGGGTGGTAGCCAAAACAGCGCTTTTTACCTTATTTCAAAGGCCCGCGACGCCCTTGCTAAAGCTGATTCCATGCTCTCGACAAGCGACGAGCGCCGCCTTTGTGCAAGGAGGAGCGCAATTCACTCTATAAAATAAGGCTAAACCCGCTCGATGATCACCGCCGGCGCCATTCCGCCGGCTGCGCACATGGTGACGAGACCGCGCTGCAGGTCGCGCCGCTCGAGCTCGTCGAGGATGGTGCCGATCAGGATCGAGCCGGTGGCGCCGATCGGGTGGCCGAGCGCAATCGAGCCGCCGTTGACGTTGACCCTGGCGCGGTCGAGCCTGAGGTCGCGGATGTATTTTTCCGCAACCACCGCAAAGGCCTCGTTGATCTCGAACAGATCGATGTCGTCGATGCCAAGCCCGGCCTTGGCCAGCACCTTGCGGGTCGCCGGCACCGGCGCGTTCAGCATCAGGGTCGGCGAGTCCCCCATATTCGCCATTGCGACCACGCGGGCGCGAGGCTTCAGCCCGTGCGCCCTGGCATAGGCCGGCGAAGCCAGCAGGATCGCGGCGGCGCCATCGACGACACCAGACGAATTGCCGGCGTGATGCACGAAGTCGATTCTGAGGTCGGGATATTGTTGCAGGATCAGGCCGCGATACGTCGTCCCCTTGTCGTCGAGCGCATAGTCGGCGATCGCAGGGAATGCCGGCTTGAGGCTGCTAAGTCCCTCCATCGTGGTCTGTGGCCGCGGATACTCCTCGTGATCGAGCGCGAGGCTGCCGTCCTCGCGATAGACCGGCACCAGGCTCTTCTTGAAGTGGCCATTGGCCATCGCATGCGCCGCGCGCTTTTGGCTCTCCAGCCCGAGCGCATCGACATCCCTTCGTGTGATACCCTCCATGGTCGCGATCGCATCCGCACAGACGCCCTGATGCGACTGCGGATGCTTTGCGCGCAGGCGCAGATTGCCGGAATCCATCATCATGGGACCGGCGCCGCGCCGTCCCTCCATCGACATCATCTCGCAGCCGCCGGCGATGACGAGGTCTTCCGCACCGGCCATGATCGAAGCCGCGGCCATATTGACACTGGTGATGCCGGAGCCGCAGAAGCGGTCGAGCGTCACCGCGCTGGCGCGCACGTCATAGCCGGCATCGAGCGCCGACATCCGCCCGAGGTCTCCGCTTTGCGTTGCGACCTGCGCGCTACAGCCCCAGACGATGTCGTCGACATCTGCGGTGTCGATGCCGGTGCGATCGGCGAGCGCACGCAGCACGGTCGCACCCAGTTGCTGCGGATGGATGCCGGACAGCGCCCCCTTGCCGGCCTTGCCGACGCCGCGCGGGGTGCGGCAGGCATCGATGATCAGCGCGTCGGTCACGGGCGTTGTCCTTTGTTATCAGTGTTGAGGACGGTTTTGAATCAGGGGCAGAACGGAGTCAATGCGCGCTGGCGGACGCCCTCGCTGCAAAAAGCCGAAAACAACCCCATGCAAAGTAGAACCGCGGGTGCCGATCGGCTAACGATGGACATGCGGCCGCCTGGGCTCGTCGACCGGAGATGCCACATCGGCAACTTCGACGCGTGGCGCCGGCGCCCCTGTGCCGGGCTCCGGAAAATTCAGGACGACGCTCTGCTGATCCCGCGCGAACGTCGCCGCGCGGCCCTGCACCGCCTGCAACGTCCAGCCCTGATGTTCTTCGCCTATTCTCAAACGCAAGCCAGACTTTGAGATCTGGTCGACGAAAATGCCAAGGCTCCGGTCGCCGCCAGTGACGGTGCCCACCAGCGATAGCTGCAGAGGACGCTCCTCTTGCGCCGGCTTCGGCAGCGACGGCGGCTTCGCGACGGCGATCTCAGGCACAGCGGCTGGTGGCGGCCGTCGGGAGGACGAAAACACCGGACGCTCGCGCGTCACGCTGAGACTCTCGAGCGAGACCTCCCACAGCGGATTGCCGCGTCGCGCGCGGCCGCCCGGCTGCTGGGCAGGCGCGCTCGGCACCCAAACGGAAACTGCGGTGGAATCCCCGAACGGCGTTGCGGCCAAATCACCGGCGCCGCGCGCTGCTTCTTCACTGAAATTGTCCGCAGCCAGCGCCGCATTCGGAGCAAGCACGCAGAGCGTCGAGACCAGGAACAGGCACCAGGTCGGTTTCAGCATCGTTGTCCGCCCCGCCATACAGCGCACCCGTGCCGGTATCACCGAGCTGAAACCATTCGCAAATTCTGGCGACCGCGACCCAAGCCAAGCATCGTCAGGTTCCAGCCGATCGGTTGGCCCAACGCCGTTCCGGTGATTGATCGCGGGCCGGCGTTATTGCATGCGACGTGACCTTGATCAAGCAGATCGACCAATCCGACATCGCACGCAAGCATCGACGTCTCTCGCGCAAAGTACACGACGCCGTCGGACGTTGCTTGCGAAGTCTTTCGTCTTCGTCTCCAGCACAGCACTGATCGTCGTCACCTGCCAGATGAGAATTCGGTCGACTGCGATCGCGCGTGTCATCGTCGTGTAAACAACCTGTCAGAGAGCGGGTGATACAAAACACGCGCGTCGATACGACGCAGCGACCGTCATTTTTCCGTCATCCTCAATGAAGCGGGACCGGGTCTATCAATGATTGATTCCGAAGCGCGCTCACTGGGTTGGCTTGGTCGGACCAGCCGAAGTCGATCGACGCGACGATGGTCCGTTGGCGTATTCGCTGTCGTGACCTGGTTCGCGATACTAGGGCTCGGAGCGATCAGCTTCGCGACATTGCTCGGAACCAGCGGACTTACGCAGACTTTGCAACCGCAACGCGACCCCTGTCAGCGACCAACGTCCGGAAGCGCCTTGGAGGAACCGCGGGACCTTCGCAGCAACGACGGGGTCCTGCAGGTCGATCTGGCCATTCACAACAGCAAGCAACCGGACGGCTCGACCCGTTACTGCTACCTGACGCCCGATGGCGAGATGTCGCCGACATTGCGGGTCAAGCCGGGCGATCTGCTGATCGTGCGCTTCAAGAATGATCTCACCGAGTTTGCGCCGGCACGCCCGGTTGCTGATCAGCCGCCAGCGCTGCCGTTTCCGGCGCCGTTGTGTGTGTCGCGAAAGATATCGGATCCGTGCGGCAGCGACGCCATGCGACCGACCTCGGCCAATCTGCACTTTCACGGGCTGACGGCCCCGCCGGTTTGCCATCAGGACGATGTGCTGAGGACCTCGATCCAGCCGGACGATCCGCCATTCGAATATCGGCTGCGCATTCCCGCCGACGAGCCGCCCGGAGTCTATTGGTATCACCCGCATATTCACGGCTACAGCAAGGCGCAGGTGCTCGGCGGAGCGTCAGGCGCCCTGATCATAGAGGGCGTCGAGCGGGCTGCTCCGGAATTGGCTGGACTCCCCGAGCGGGTGTTGGTGATCCGCGACCTCGACCTTTTGAATCCCGACGCACCGCCGGCAAAATCCGAGCCGGTCGTCCCGAAAAATCAGCTCGACAGTGACGGCGACACCACCAACAACGGCACCGGCTTCGGCAGGCCGGCGAAAGACCTGTCCGTCAATTTCCTGCCTGTGCCTTATCCCGATTATCCGCCGGCATCGCTACAGATGAAGCCGGGCGAGCGACAGCTTTGGCGCGTTCTCAACGCCTCGGCGATCACCTATCTGAATCTCGCACTCGTGTTCCGGCGCGCGCCGCAACCGCTCGGCATCGTCGCCATCGATGGCGTGCCGATCCATTTCAACGGCAGCCCGGCGCGCTCGGTCGAGTGGGTCAATCATATCGGCGTGCCCCCCGGCTCCCGCGTCGAATTCATCGCCGAAGGCCCACCGCTCGGCGTGCCGGCGCTGCTCGTGACGCGAACGGTCGATACCGGACCGGCCGGTGAAAACGATCCCAACCGCGCGCTCGTGTCGATCACGGCGGCGGCCGATGCGCCCGAACCGCAATCGAGGCTGCCGGCAAATCCGCAGCCGCTGCCATTAGTCGCTCGCCCATGGATCGGAGATGTTGCGCCAGTGCGCGTCAGAAAACTGTACTTCTCCGAGCAGCCGGCCAATCCGGACGATCCCAACAGCCCGGTGACGTTCTACATCACCGTGGACGGCGAAAAGCCCAAGCCGTTCGACGCCGGTTCCGACATTCCGGACATCGTCGTCAAGCAAGGCGACGTCGAGGATTGGATCATCGAGAACCGCTCGACGGAGCTGCACGACTTCCACACCCACCAGCTTCACTTCGAGCTGCGCGAATGGTCGGGCATGCAGGTCAACGAGCCGTTCGTGCGCGATACCGTCAACGTCCCTTATTACAACGGCCGCATGCTGCAATATCCGAGCGTACGGCTGCGCATGGATTTTCGCGACCCGAACATCGTCGGCACCTTCGTCTATCACTGCCACCTCCTCGAGCATGAGGACAACGGCATGATGGGACGCATCCGTGTCGAGCCGACCGACACCGCCGTTTCCACCCAGTCGTCAGGTCAACAACTTACCAAGGGAGCGCAGAATGAGTTTAAATAGACGCAAGTCACGTTTGCTGGACAGTTGCCGCATCGGGCTGAGTGCACTGGCGATGGGGCAATTTTGCCTGAGTCCAGTGCTTGCCGGCGGCGCGCCGTCCTCCGCCGATCACTACACGCGGTCGCCGATCAAGCACGTCATCGTCATCATCGGCGAAAACCGCAGCTTCGACCACGTGTTCGCGACCTACGTACCGAAGGAGCGCCGGAACACCGTCGACAACCTGCTCTCCAGGGGCATCATCAAGCTCGATGCCAACAAGAACGCGGTCCCCGGCCCCAACTTCGAACAGGCGCATCAGCTGGCTGCAAAGGACATCGGTACAAAGGATGCGTTTCTGCTGAGCCCGCCGAAGCAGACCTTCCCCAACGATCAGCTGCCGGCTCCGCTGGTCGGCGGACCCCAGGTCTCCTACATCCCCAACAAGTGCGGCAGCACGCCGATCTCGCAGTGCCAGGCGAGCCTGACGCTCGCGCAGCAAACGGAAACCGGGTTGGACCCGAGCTACTATTCTTCACTGTTGACCGGCGGCACCGGCCAGACCTCGAAAACGCCGGACCAGCGCATCACCGCCGTCAACAGCCTGCCGGCCGGCCCGTTTCAGCTGACCAACGGCAACACGTTCCCCTACGAGAGCTACGCAGCGAGCCCGGTGCATCGCTTCTACCAGATGTGGCAGCAATTGAATTGCGGTAAGGGCTCCGCCAGCCGGGACAATCCCTCGGGCTGCACCGGCAATTTGTTCGCCTGGGTCGAAGTGACTGTCGGTGCCGGTGCCAACGGCGCTGCGCAGCCGGAGACCTTCAGCACCCAATATGCGCCAGGCGCAGTGACCACGGGAGAAGGTTCGACCGCGCTCGGCTTCTACAACGTGCAAAAGGGTGACGCGCCCTATTTCACGAGCCTGGCGGACAAGTACGCGATGAGCGACAACTTCCACCAATCCGTCAACGGCGGCACCGGCGCCAACCACATCATGTTCGGCCATGCCGACGCGCTCTGGTTCAGCGACTCCGACGGCAAGCCGGCGGCGCCGCCGAACGGGGTTCAGGTCTTCGGCGGCACCCCCGATGCCGGTGTCGTCCATATGATCGAAAACCCCAATCCGGCGTCCGACACCAACAACTGGTACACCGAGGATGGTTACGGCAACAGCTATAACTCCGGCTATCCGCCGCCGTTCTCTGTCTCGCCGGCCTCCGGCGGCGGCTCGTACAGCGATTGCTCCGATCCCAGCCAGCCCGGCGTCAAGCCCATCACGGATTATCTCAAGTCACTGCCTCGCCCGATTGATCCCCACTGCGAGCCCGGCCACTATTATCTGCTGAACAACTACAATCCCGGCTGGTTCGGCAACGGCAAGAACGCCTACATCGACCATAATCCGTCGAATACGCCGTTCACCATTCCGCCGTCGTCGACCCGCAGCATCGGCGACCTCCTCAACGACAAGAACATTTCGTGGAAGTACTATGGCGACCAGTGGGACAACTACGTCGACGATCCGTACCAGCTCAATTGGGGCGCGACGGGTCCGACCGCGGATGAATACTGCAACATCTGCAATCCGTTCCAGTACGACACGTCCATCATGTCGCATCCGGACCAGGTTGCCGAGCACCTGCACGACTCGACGAAACTGTATGCAGATATTTCCGCTCGGACCCTGCCTGCAGTCTCGATCGTCAAGCCAAGCGGCTTCGTCGACGGCCACCCGGCGTCCTCCAAGCTCGATCTGTTCGAAGGCTTCACCAAGAAGATCGTCGATCAGATCCAGGCTTCGCCCTACGCGCACGACACCGCCATCTTCATCACCTTCGACGAAGGCGGCGGCTACTACGACTCGGGCTACGTGCAGCCGCTCGACTTTTTCGGCGACGGCACTCGCATTCCGCTGATCGTGGTGTCACCGTTCGTAAAGCCGGGCCATATCTCGCACGACTACGCGGATCACGTCTCGATCATCAAATTCATAGAGCGCAATTGGCAGCTGCCGACGATCACGCATCGCAGTCGCGACAACTTCCCGAACCCGGTCGCCGAGTTCAGCAATCCCTATGTTCCCCTCAACAGTCCGGCGATCAGCGATCTCTTCGACTTCTTCGAGTTCGCGGACCACTGAGAGCCGGGATTCCCGGAACATTAGTCAGCCTGACGATCATCAAATGATGGCGGCCGCCCTTCACGGGCGGCCGTTGCTTATTGGGGATCAACCAACGGATCGACGGCAAGGGAGATAAGCGAGACAGATCACACCCCCGCTGCGTTCTTGGCGATCACATTGCGGTAGAAGCTTGCGCTAAGCTTTGGCGTGCGGACCTGGGTCTCGAAGTTCACGTGATAGAGGCCGAAGCGCTTGTTGAGGCCGTAGATCCACTCGAAATTGTCCATCAGGCTCCAGAGGAAATAGCCGCGGACTGGCACGCCCTCCGCGGTCGCGCGCTCGAGCTGGGCGAGGTAGTTGCGCAAATACATGATGCGGTCGGTGTCGAAGATCTTGCCGTCGGCGGTGACCTCATCGTCGCCGGACGTGCCGTTCTCGCTGATATAGATCGGGCCCGTCTTCCAGATCTTCGCCGCCAGCTTCGGCACCCAGTAGATCGTCTCGGGGCCGACGCGCAGCCAGTCCGAATTCATGTGCGGAAACGATTTTGGGATCGGCAGCAGCGAGAAGCCGGCGCCCTTGTCGGAGGCCACGACGTAATGCTGCGGCGCGTAGATGTTGAGGCCGAGGAAGTCGATCGGCGAGGAGATGATCTTCAGCTCCGCATCGGTGTATTTCGGCGCGTTGGGCCCCGCGAATTTCAGGAAGGCGTCGGTGTATCTGCCCTCCATGATCACGTTGAGATAGCTCGCGTTCAGCTCGCGAAGCGCGATCTCGGTGGCGCGGACGTTCTCGGGCGTGTCGATCGCTGGAATGCAGGCATCGATGTTCTCGGCGGGCCCAACCCGGGTGCCCCGGCGGCCGGAGCTGCGGACCGCCTGCACCGCGAGCCCATGCGCCAGCGCGGTGTTGTGCCTGACTTGGTTCACCTCGGCTTGCGATAGCGTCAGCCCCGGCGCGTCGATGCCGATGCCATAGCCGAAATAGACGAACCTGCCGCTCTCGTTCAGCGTGAACACGTTCTTCACGCGATCGGTCAGATGCCGCGCGACATAGCTTGCATAGTCGCCGAACGCCTTGCAGGTCTCGGCCGAGCGCCAGCCGCCGAAGCGATCCTGCAGCGATTGCGGCAGGTCCCAATGATAGAGAGTGAGCCACGGCTCGATGCCGTTTGCCAGGAGCTCGTCGATCAAGCGATTGTAGAAGTCGAGCCCCTTCGGGTTGGGCTTGCCGTCGCCGTCCGGAAAAACCCGCGGCCAGGCGATCGAGAAGCGATACGCCTTGCAGCCGAGCTCCTTGATCAGCGCGATGTCGTCCTTGTAGCGATGGTAATGCTCATTCGCCCGGTCGCCATTGGTGCCATCCTCGATCTTGCCGGCCACGCGCGTAAACGTGTCCCAGATCGAGACCCCTCGCCCGTCCTCGGCGACCGCACCCTCGACCTGGTAGGACGAAGTGGCGGTGCCCCAGAGGAAGCCCGGCGGAAAGCCTCCCGCCGGGCGCGGCGCGGCTGCCGGTTTTCCCTCGACGGATTGTCCGGGGGCCGCGATCCCCGCTGCGGACAGCCCCGCGATCTTCGCAAACTGACGACGCGAGACCTTGTCCGACATGGGTTCTGTTCCACTTCCATTCGTTTCGGACCGGCACAATGGAGGGTCAGGGCCGATTTGAGAAGTGGCAGTTGCATGTGAGCCCGTTGGCAAACTGCAGACAAGAACCGAACCGTCCTCCCTCCCCCTTTCTGGAAGTGAGTGCAGCATTCCCGGAAAGTCACCCTCATCCCCGCTTGGAACGCGTGCGGCTTCAGTCCCAGCTCAGCGCTCCCCCGTTCTGGTATTCGATGACGCGGGTCTCGAAGAAGTTCTTCTCCTTTTTAAGGTCCATCGCCTCCGACATCCAGGGGAACGGGTTCTCGACCACGGCGAATACGGGCGGCAGACCGATCTGCGCGCAGCGTCGGTTCGCGATGAAGTGCATGTATTGTTCGCACAACGCAGCGTTCAGGCCGAGGAAACCGCGCGGCATCGTATCGCGACCATAGGCGGCCTCGAGCTCGGCTGCCTCCCGGATCATGCCGCGGACCTCCTCCTGAAACTCTGGCGTCCACAAATGCGGATTCTCGATCTTGATCTGGTTGATCACGTCGATGCCAAAGTTCAGGTGAATGCTCTCGTCGCGCAGGATGTACTGATACTGCTCGGCAATGCCGACCATCTTGTTGCGGCGTCCCAGCGACAGGATCTGCGCAAAGCCCGTGTAGAACCACATCCCCTCAAACACCACGTAGAACGCAACGAGGTCCTTCAGGAAAGCGCGATCGCGGTCCGGTGTTCCCGTCTGGAAGGACGGATCATCCAGATGCTGCGTGTGCTTGAGCGCCCAGGCAGCCTTGTCGGTGATCGACGGCACCTCGCGGTACATGTTGAACAGCTCGCCCTCATCCAAGCCGAGGCTTTCAACGATGTACTGGAATGTGTGGGTGTGAACCGCTTCCTCGAACGCCTGCCGCAACAGATACTGCCGGCATTCCGGATTGGTGAGATGACGGTAGATCGCCAGCACGATGTTGTTGGCAACGAGCGACTCAGACGCCGCGAAGAAGCCGAGGTTGCGCTTGATCGCGCGCCGCTCGTCATCCGTCAGGCCGTCGCGCGACTTCCACATCGCGATGTCGGCCTGCATCGAGACCTCGGTTGGCATCCAGTGATTGTTGCAACCGGAGAGATATTTCTCCCAGGCCCATTTGTACTTGAGCGGAAGGAGCTGGTTGACGTCGGCGCGGCAGTTGATCATCCGCTTCTCGTCGACGGACACGCGGCCGCCGGTACGATCGATCGCACCGAGGCCGGTCGGGTCGGCCGGCTCGAGCTTGAGCTGGGTCTGCGGACGCAGCGCCGTGGTGAGGGTCGAGGCGGCCGGAGCAGCCGCCGTGGTTTCGGTGTCGGACCAATCGAGCATCGTCATCTCCTTACTGGCACGCTTCGCATTCGGGATCGTCGATCCGGCAGGCCTTGATGCCGTCGAGATCTGGCGCCGCAGCGGCCGGGATCATGATCGGCGCGTGCGACACGGCCGCCGTGGCGGAGACCGCATTGAGCTTGCCGTCGGTGCCCTTCAGCGTCGACTTCTCGACATGGGTGGCGCTGCGGGAGCGCAGGTAATAGGTCGTCTTCAATCCGCGCCGCCAGGCGAGGCGATAGAGCGCATCGAGCTTCTTGCCGGAGGGATTGGCGATGTAGAGGTTGAGCGACTGCGACTGGTCGATCCATTTCTGCCGCCGTGCGGCCGCCTCGATCAGCCAGGCGCTGTCGATCTCGAAGGCCGTCGCGTAGAGCGCCTTCAGATCCTCCGGGACGCGATCGATCTGGCCGACGCTACCGTCGAAATATTTGAGGTCGGACACCATCACCTCGTCCCAAAGCCCCCTCGCCTTGAGGTCGCGGACCAGGAACTCGTTCGCGACCGTGAAGTCGCCGGACATGTTCGATTTGACGAACAGGTTCTGGTAGTTCGGCTCGATCGACTGCGACACGCCGCAGATGTTGGAAATCGTCGCTGTCGGCGCGATCGCCATGACGTTCGAATTGCGCATGCCGCCTGCCACTATCTTCTTGCGGAGGCGATCCCAGTCCAGCGTCGAGGCGCGATCGACGTCGAGCCCGCCACGCGAGTCGGCAACGAACTGGATAGAATCGAGCGGCAAAATGCCCTTCGACCACAGCGAGCCCTCGAAGCTCGGATAGCGGCCGCGCTCGGTGGCGAGATCGGAGGATGCCTCGATGGCGTGGAAGGAGATCGCTTCCATGCTGATGTCGGCGAAAGCGATCGCCGCTTCGGACGCGATCGGGATACGCTGGACCTGAAGTGCCTCCTGGAAGCCCATCAGGCCGAGCCCAACCGGCCGGTGGCGCATGTTGGAGCGGCGCGCTTCCGGGATCGTGTAGAAATTGATGTCGATGACGTTGTCGAGCATTCGCACCGCCGTCGTCACCGTCCGCTTCAGCTTGGCCTGGTCGATGCCGTTAGCTCCGACATGGGCGAGCATGTTGACGGAGCCGAGATTGCAGACCGCGACCTCGTCGGCCGAAGTGTTCAGCGTGATCTCGGTGCAGAGGTTCGAGGAATGGATCACGCCCATGTGGCGCTGCGGCGAGCGCAGGTTGCAGGGGTCCTTGAAGGTAATCCAGGGATGGCCGGTCTCGAACAGCATGGTCAACATGCGGCGCCAGAGGTCGGTCGCGCGCACGGTCTTGAACACACGCATGCCACCGGCCTTCGCCTTGGCCTCATAGGCCTCATAGGCCATCTTGAAGGACGTCCCATACAGATCGTGCAAATCGGGCGTCTCGTCCGGCGAGAACAGCGTCCACTCGTCGTCGGCGTCGACCCGCTGCATGAACAGGTCCGGCACCCAGTTGGCGGTGTTCATGTCGTGGGTGCGACGGCGGTCATCGCCTGTGTTCTTGCGCAGATCGAGGAATTCCTCGATGTCGACGTGCCAGGTCTCCAGATAGGCGCAGACCGCGCCCTTGCGCTTGCCGCCCTGGTTGACGGCGATCGCGGTGTCGTTGGCCACCTTCAGGAACGGGATGATGCCCTGGCTTTCGCCGTTGGTGCCCTTGATGTGGGCTCCGAGGCCGCGCACCGGCGTCCAATCGTTGCCGAGACCGCCGGAGTACTTTGCGAGCAGCGCATTGTCCTTGATCGACTTGAAAATGCCATCGAGGTCGTCCGATACGGTGGTGAGGAAGCAGGACGACAGCTGCGGGCGCAGCGTGCCGGAATTGAACAGCGTCGGCGTCGAGGCCATGAAGTCGAACGATGACAAGAGATCGTAGAACTCGATCGCCTTGGCTTCGCGGTCGATCTCTCGAATTGCCAGGCCCATCGCCACGCGCATGAAGAAGGCCTGCGGCAGTTCGATCCGCTTGCCTTGCTGATGCAGGAAATAACGGTCGTAGAGCGTCTGAAGGCCGAGGAACTGGAAGTTCAAGTCTCGCTCAGGCTTCAACGCCGCAGCGATGCGGCCGAGATCGAAGCGGGCGAGTTCGGGATCGAGCAGTTCGGCTGCGATGCCGACCTTCACATAGGCCGGAAAGTATTCGGCATAGCGCGTCGCCATGTCGGCCTGCGAGGCCGACGTCGTAACGCCATGGACATGCGACAGCACCTCGCCGCGGAGCTTGTCGAGCAGCAGGCGCGCGCTGACATAGGCATAACCCGGCTCCTGCTCGACCAGCGTGCGCGCGGCCATGATCGAGGCCAGCGCCAGCTCGTCCTGGCTGATGCCGTCGTAGAGATTGCGGGTGGTTTCGGCCAGCACGGGGGCTGCGGAGACGCCGTCGAGACCGGCGCAGGCCTCATTGATGATCAGCTCGAGCCGGCGCGTGTCCAGACCGACGCGCGAGCCGTCCGGCAGCGTGACGTGAAGGGTCGGTGCGGCGACGGGCGCCGGCTGCGCGGCCGCTTCCTCGGCGCGCTGGCGGGACCGTTCCTCGCGGTAGAGCACATAGGCCCGGGCGACCTTGTGGTGTTCGCTGCGCATCAAGGCGAGTTCGACCTGATCCTGCACGTCCTCGATATGAAAGGTGCGCCCCTCACCTGCGCGGCG
>NZ_JBANBJ010000069.1:0-45441 GCF_059803515.1 Bradyrhizobium sp. UFLA05-125
GCTTCAGCTCCGTCGAGGTCTTGGTGTGATCGGTCACCATCTGCTGCGCGAAGGTCTTCTCCTGCGCATAGCCCTTCTGCTCGGCGAGCTTGCTTGATTCGATTTCGAACATGTCGCTGATCGCAACTTCCTTGACGAAATCGGCCGCGGCGGGAGCCACGCCGAGCACCGAGTTCACGCCGGTCTTCTCGCCAACCGATTGCGCGAGCACGGGGCTTGCGAGCAGGCAGCAGCCGAGTGCGATCAGTGTGCTTCTCATGATCCTCCGAACTTGACGGCGTACAGAAACCGGTCGCCGCACTGGTTTTGTGCGGCGACCAACATTCGGGTTGAGCGCTTGTTCCAATGCGCCGCTAGTCGGTCGGATTGCGGCCGGCGCGCGGGTTAAGCGGCTTGGTCGGCGGCCGGCGCAGCCCTTCGGGGAGGAACGGCTCGTCGGCTTGCGCGCTCGGCATCGCGCGCACGTCGGCGTAACGCTGTGCCCTTTCGTGCGGTGTCTCGTTGTTGTTGATCCGCCGCTTCACGTCGACGCCGTCCACGGGATCGTTGACGCCATGCTGGATGTCGCGAAAGTCGCTCATGTCTCACTCCTTTCCCGGCATGATGGATTCGAACACTGGTGCTCTTGAATTCGCGTCAGGGAAAACTGCTGCTTTTCAGCGTTGTTCCAGGCCGCAGCGGGGAACACGTGGCGAGAGCGCCGGAACGATCGCTTCGCGGCTTGGTTGATCCGTAAAAGCGAGTCTCAACGGAGATCTCAAGATGATGGATCAAGGTGAAACAGGCGCTCTGATCGGCAGCGACAAGGTCGAGGGGACTTCGGTCTATGGCGTCGACCACAACAAGATCGGTTCGATCGAGCGCGTCATGATCGACAAGAAGAGCGGCAGGGTTTCTTACGCCGTGCTCGGCTTCGGCGGGTTCCTCGGGCTCGGCAACGATCATTATCCGCTGCCCTGGCAGTCGCTGAAATACGACACCGACCTCGGCGGCTACGTCACCGGCATCACAGCCAAGGAGTTGCGCGGTGCCCCGCACTATGGGGAGGCGGCCGAGTGGAACTGGAGCGACGAGGCCAGGGTGCGCGCGCTGAACGCCTACTATGGCGTGCCGATCATCTAGCGCAGGTTTCGAACAGGAGTTTCCGATGAGCAGGGAAAAGCCCACGGACGATCCCCGGCAGCAAAACGACTGGGGATCGCACGCACAGACGGACAAGCCCTGGAAGGGCAATCCGGAGAAAGAACAGAGGTCGGGTGAGGCGAAGCCCGATCTGGAGAAGTGGCACGAGAGCAAGACGCATTGAGTGTGTGATTGATGAGCCGCGCGCCACGCACTCCGACGTCATGTCCCGGCTTGACCGGGCGATCCAGTACGCCGCGACGGTCGTGATGAAACTCGCTGTCTCTTGAATACTGGATGCCCCGGTCAAGCCGGGACATGACAGCAGTGGTTGGCGCTTGGGCCGAACGAGCCATGACACCTTTGAACTGACCGAGGAATGAAGCCGTGGATGCTCAAACACGAGCGCGTGGGCCATCCGCGGAGCAGCCGCAACAGCCCCCGCACAAGGACGGCCCTCAGGACGCCTCGGACAAGGCGCACAAGGCGCCCGATGCATCGCGCGCGGCAACACCCGCACCCTCGTTGCGCGACCGCCTGCGCGAGCACTGGTTGCTCACGACAGCGGGTGCCCTTGTTCTGATCGCCGTGCTCGTGGCAGGCCTCGTCTACTGGCTGAACATCCGGCACTATGAATCGACCGACGATGCCTTCATTGCCGCGCGCAGCTTTTCCGTCGCCTCGAAGGTCGGCGGCTACGTCACCGAGATCCCCGTCACCGACAACCAGCACGTCAATGCCGGCGATCTGCTGGCGCGGATCGACGAGCGCGACTATCAGATCGCGCTCGACCAGGCTGAGGCGCAAGTTGCGGCCTCGCAGGCCAATATCGGCAACGTCGAGGCCCAGATCGAGTCCCAGAAGGAGCAGATCAACGAGGCCAAGTCCCAGCTCGAACAGGCCCAGGCACAGCTCAAATTTGCGCAGGAAGAAGACGCGAGGGCGCAGGATCTCGTCCAGAAGGGCGCCGGAACCGTCCAGCGCGCGCAGCAGACTCACTCCGACCTTCAGGCGCAGCAGGCCAACACGGAGCGTGCGAAGACTGCGGTAACCAGCGCCGAGCTCGGAATCAAGACGCTCGAGGCGCAGCTCAAAGGTGCGAAGGCGCAATCGAAGCAGGCCGAGGCGCAGCGCGATCAGGCCAGGCTGAACGTCGACTACACGAGCGTGCTCGCAGCCCAGCCGGGGCGCGTCGTCAAGCTCAGCGGTGCCAAGGGCACCTACGTCACGCCAGGTCAGAGCCTGATGATGTTCGTGCCCGACGATGTCTGGATCGTCGCGAACTACAAGGAAACGCAGCTCAAGGACATGCGGCCCGGCCAGTCGGTCGAGATCCGCATCGACGCTTATCCCGATCGCAAGCTCACCGGTCACGTGGCGTCGGTGCAGCCGGGCTCCGGCACGGCGTTCAGCCTGCTGCCGGCAGAGAACGCGACCGGCAATTACGTCAAGGTGGTGCAGCGCGTGCCCGTGAAGATCGTGGTCGACAGCTGGCCGGCCGATCTGCCGGTGGGGCCGGGCATGTCGGTCGTGCCCTGGACGAAGGTGCGATGACCGACATCGCGCACGGCGGGGCGGCGGCTGGCGGCTGGTCGCCGGAGCGCTCCGCTGCGGGCGGACACAATCCCTATCTGATCGCCTTCGTGGTGTCCATCGCCACCTTCATGGAGGTGCTCGACACCACCATCGCCAACGTCTCGTTGCGCCACATCGCCGGCGGGCTCGCGGTCGGCCTCGACGAGAGTACCTACGTCATCACGAGCTACCTCGTTGCCAACGCCATCGTGCTGTCGATCTCGGGCTGGCTCTCCACCGTGATCGGCCGCAAGCGCTTCTACATGATGTGCGTTGCCACCTTTTCGGCGGCATCGCTGCTCTGCGGCTTGGCCTGGAGTCTCGAGGCCCTGGTGCTGTTCCGAATCTTGCAGGGTCTCGGTGGGGGCGGCATGGCGACCAGCGAGCAGGCGATCCTTGCCGACTCCTTTCCGCCGCACAAGCGCGGGCAGGCGTTCGCGATCTATGGCGTCGCCGTCGTGGTCGCGCCCGTGATCGGCCCGACGCTCGGAGGCTGGATTACCGATACCTATTCCTGGCACTGGGTGTTCTTGATCAACGTGCCGATGGGCCTCGTCTCGCTGTTCCTGGTCGGCACACTGATCAAGGAACCATCGGGTGCGGAAGAGGAGAGGGCAGCCCTGCTCGCCAAGGGGCTGCGTGTCGACTATATCGGCTTCATCCTGGTGGCGATCGGACTCGGTTCGCTCGAGTTCGTGCTCGATGAAGGCCAGCGCAACGATTGGTTCGGATCGAACATGATCGTTGCCTTTGCCTGTCTTTCCGCGTTTTGCCTGTTAGCGCTAATCCCCTGGGAATTGCTGCGCGACGATCCCATCGTCGATATTCGCCTGCTCGGGCGGCGGCAATTCGGCGCCTGCTTCGTGGTCATGCTGGGCACCGGCGCGGTGCTGATCTCGACGACGCAGCTCATACCGCAGCTCTTGCAGACAGAGCTGAACTATACGGCGATGCTTGCGGGTCTCGCTCTGTCGCCCGGCGGCATCGCAACATTGGTTCTGATGCCGGTGGTCGGCCGCCTCGTCGGCATGGTGCAGTCGAAATATCTCATCATGACGGGTGCGGCCATCTGCGCGGTCGCGATGTGGCATCTCACCGGAATCAACGGCGACATCACCTATGGCTATGCGGCGATGGTGCGCATCCTGCTCGCGCTCGGTCTTCCCTTCCTGTTCCTGCCGGTGACGACGGCCTCTTATGATGGCGTGCCGCCGGACAAGACCAACCAGGCATCTGCGCTCATCAACGTCGCGCGCAATATCGGCGGCTCGATGGGCGTTGCGCTGGCGCAAACCATCCTCGCCCAGCGCCAGCAATTCCACCAGAGCCGGTTGATCGAGCATCTCGCGCCGTCCGATCTCGGCTATCAGCAGAGTATAGACGCAATGACGCAGTTCTTTCAGGCGCAGGGCTCGAACGCGTCGGATGCGGCTTCGCAGGCGATCGCCTGGGTCGGCAGGACCTTGCAGCAGCAGGTCGACTTCCTTGCCTATATCGACGTGTTCTGGACGCTCGCGATCATCGCCGTCCTGATGATCCCCGTCGCTGCGATCATTCGCCCGATCGACCTGCGCACCCCGGCCCGCGGGCATTGATTGCTTTGCCGGGTTCGCAAGAGCTAGCGCGGTAAGTTGGGAAAAGAAACTTATGTGAAAGATCAGGATATTTTGGCCTGACTTATGGCCAGTGCGCCGAGAATTTGACAGTTCTGTTTTAGAACTATACGTTCGATATCAATATCACCGAACGGCCTGCGCTGTGTAGGCGGGCGACACCGCCGTGGCGCGGCCCCTCAGAGGGAGGCGAGCTTGTCCAAGCGAAACGCCACGGCTGCCATCATCGGCGCCGGTGACTATATCGGCACCGATATCGCCAAGAAGTTCGCATCTGAAGGCTTCACCGTCTTCGCCGGCCGTCGCAATGGCGACAAGCTCGCGCCGCTGGTAAAGGAGGTTGAAGCGGCCGGCGGCGAGATCCACGCCCGCTCGCTCGATGCGCGCAAGGAGGAGGAGATCATTTCCTTCCTCAATGAGGCCGACAAGCAGGCGCCGCTCGAGGTCTGCATCTTCAACGTCGGCGCCAACGTCAATTTTCCGATCCTCGACACCACCGAGCGCGTATTCCGGAAAGTCTGGGAGATGGCATGCTATTCCGGCTTCCTCGCGGGGCGCGAGGCGGCACGGTTGATGCTGCCGCGCGGCGGCGGCAACATTTTCTTCACCGGCGCAACCGCGTCGTTGCGCGGCGGCAGCGGCTATGCCGCGTTTGCCAGCGCCAAGTTCGGCCTGCGCGCGGTCGCCCAGGCGATGGCGCGCGAATTGGGACCGAAGAACATCCATGTCGCGCACCTCATCATCGATTCTGGTGTCGACACCGAATGGGTACGGCAGCGCCGCCTCGAGGCGCTCGGCCCCGGCGCGCTCGACAATCCCGATCTCCTGATGCCGCCGGCCTCGGTCGCGGAGTCCTATTGGCAGCTCTATCAGCAGCCCAAGAGCGCCTGGACCTTCGAGATGGAGATCCGTCCCTTCGGAGAGAAATGGTGACCGCGGCGCAGGACTACGGCTAAACTCGCGCCAGGCAAATCATCCCGGAGGACGTCTACGTGAAGACCGCGATCACCGAACTGTTCGGCATCGAGCATCCGATCATCCAGGGCGGCATGCATTTCGTCGGCTTTGCCGAACTCGCCTCCGCCGTCTCCAATGCCGGCGGGCTCGGCATCATCACCGGACTCACCCAGAGGACGCCGGAGCTGCTTGCCAAGGAGATCGCGCGCTGCCGCGAAATGACCGACAAGCCGTTCGGCGTGAATCTCACTTTCCTCCCGACTTTCTCGGCGCCGCCTTATCCGGAATACATCGCCGCGATCGTCGAGGGTGGTGTCAGAATCGTGGAGACCGCAGGCCGCAGCCCGGAACAATACATGCCGGCGCTGAAGGCAGCCGGCGTCAAGGTGATCCACAAATGCACCTCGGTGCGCCATTCCCTGAAGGCCGAGCGAATCGGCTGCGACGCGGTCAGCGTCGATGGCTTTGAATGCGGCGGACATCCCGGCGAAGACGACATCCCCAACATGATCCTGCTGCCGCGTGCGGCCGAGGAGTTGAAGATCCCCTTCGTTGCCTCCGGCGGCATGGCCGACGGCCGCAGCCTCGTCGCCGCGCTGTCGCTGGGTGCCAGCGGTATGAACATGGGCACGCGCTTCATCGCCACCAAGGAAGCCCCGGTGCACCAGAACGTGAAGAACGCGTTGGTCACTGCGACCGAGCTCGACACCCGTCTCATCATGCGCGCGCTGCGCAACACCGAACGCGTGCTGAAGAATGCCAATGTCGATCGTCTGCTCGAGATCGAGCGCGAAAAGGGAGGAAAGCTGAAAATCGACGACATCCACGACCAGGTTGCGGGCGTCTATCCCAGGATCATGATCGAGGGCGAGATGGATGCCGGCGCCTGGAGTTGCGGCATGGTCGCAGGCCTCATCCACGACATTCCTTCCTGCAAGGAACTCGTCGACCGCATCATGAGCGAGGCCGACGAGATCATTCGCGACAGGCTGATGGGCTTCCTCGACGGCAAGGCGGCAACGCGCAAGGTCGCGTGACGTCGAATCTGCGGCGCAAACGATGAGGACCGCGATCAGCGATTCTCATCGCGCCGCGCGAAGGCGCGCTGATCAACAACGCGTGTGTTGCCTCGCTACGCGGCGTGCTGTTTTCTGACGGCTCAGGACTGGGCCCTTTCCCGTAACGCCATGCGAAGCGAACCCGTGACCGTCAGGCGACGTGATCTTCTTGCGTTGATCGGCACGGTGGCCGGCAGCGCGGCCATGTACCATGCGATGACGAGCCTCGGGCTCGCATCGGAATCGCGGTACAAGGGGCCGATCCGACTGGAAGGCGATCCCAAGGGCGCCTCCGTGCTCGTACTCGGTGCGGGCCTTGCCGGCATGACCGCGGCGCTGGAGCTGCGCAAGGCGGGGTACAGTGTCCAGATCCTCGAATTCAACAGCCGCCCCGGCGGCCGCAATTGGACGCTGCGGGGCGGCGACGTCTTCACCGAGCTCGGCGGCCACAAGCAGGTGTGCGAGTTCGAGGACGGGCTCTATCTCAATCCGGGGCCGTGGCGCATTCCCTATCATCACCGCGCGCTGCTCGACTATTGCAGGCGGCTGGGCGTCGCGCTCGAGCCGTTCAACCAGCTCAATCACAACGCTCTCTTGCATTCGGTGCGCGCCTTCGGCGGCAAGCCCCAGCGTCTGCGCGCCGTAAAGGCTGATTTCCAAGGCCAGATCGCCGAGTTGCTTGCAAAAGTGACGCAGCAGGGCAAGCTGGATGAGAGCGTGTCGAAGGAAGATCAGGAGATCCTGCTCCAGGCGCTGCGCTCGTGGGGCGCGCTCGACAATGGCTATGGTTACAAGGCCAATCTGATCTCGGCGGAATTCCGCGGCTACACCAAGGATCCCGGCGGCGGATTGACGGCGATGCCGGAGCCGAGCGAGCCGGTTGGCCTGTCGGAAGTGCTGAAGTCGCGGCTCTGGCGCTATTTGCGCGGCTTTGCGCACTACAATTTCCAGACCACGATGTTCCAGCCGGTCGGCGGCATGGACATGATCGGCAAGGCCTTTGCGAAGGAGGTCGGCGATCTCATCCGCTACAACGCCAAGGTGACGCAGATCCAGCAGGACGCCCGCGGCGTCACCGTGAGCTATGTCGATGCCAAGAAGCCGGGCGCGGTGCAGCAGGTGCACGCCGACTGGTGCGTCTGCACGATCCCGCTGACGATCCTGAGCCAGTTGCCGCTCGACGTCAGCGCCGCCATGAAATCGGCGATCGATGCTGTTCCCTATGCCGCGTCCGTGAAGATCGGCCTGCAATTCAAACGCCGGTTCTGGGAGGAGGACGAGGCGATTTATGGCGGCATCAGCTACACCGATCTGCCGATCCGACAGATCGCCTATCCGAACTACGACTACAACCGCGCAGGGCGCGGTGTGCTGCTCGGCGCCTATCTGTTCGACGGTCCGAACTCCTACGAATTCAGCGCGATGTCTCCGGCGGAGCGGGTCGCACGCGCCGTCGAGTTCGGCGCCGTCATTCACCCGCAATACAAGAGCGAATTCGAAAACGGCATCGCGGTCGCCTGGCACCGGGTGCCCTTCGTGCTCGGTTGCAGCGGCGACTGGAGCGATGAGGCGCGCGCCGCGCACTACGACAATCTCTGTCAGATCGACGGCCGCATCGTGCTCGCGGGCGAGCACGCCTCGGCGCTGCCGGCCTGGCAGGAGGGCGCGATCCTCTCCGCGCTCGACGCGATTGCGCGGCTGCATGACCGCGTGGTGAGAACGTGATGAGTAAGGGTTTTCGATGGGAGCGATGGCCGGTGCGGCTTGCCATGTCGACACTCATGATGCTGTCGGCAACGGCGCGGGCGCATGACGGCCCCGAAAACCGCATCTTCAGCTCGGGCTTCAATTTCGCGGAGACGACGGGTGAGGAGCTGTTCGCCAATATCTGCCAGGGCTGCCACATGCCCGATGCCGGCGGGGCCTCCGGCGCCGGCGCCTATCCGTCGCTCGTCGCCGACAAGAATCTGGAAGCGCGCGGTTATCCCATCTATCTCGTGCTCAACGGCCGGCGCGCCATGCCGCCGTTCGGCGAGATGATGACCGACGCGCAGATCGCCGCCGTCGTGAATTATCTGCGCACGCACTTCGGCAATGCTTACGATGATGTGGTGACGGCGAACGAGGTGAGGGACGCGCGTCGCTGACGCACCGGCAAGAAGGGGGAACCAATGAATTTCAAAACCGGCGCCGTCATTGGCGCGTTGCTCGCGATTTCCCATGCGGGTACGGCTCACGCCGAGGTCATCCGGCATCCCATTCCGAACTCTACCTTTCCGATCGCGCAGGCCGTGCAGGTCACCGGCAATGCTACGACCTATTATGTCAGCGGCCAGGTGCCGCCGGTCGCCAACAAGGATGCCGATGCCCAGAGCCGAGAGGCCTATGGCGACACCAAGACTCAGACCGTCGGCGTCCTAAACCGCATCAAAGGCATTTTGGAGGGGCTCGGCCTCACCATGGGCGACGTCGTCAAGATGCAGGTCTTCCTGGTGCACAATGCGTCTGCACCGATGGACTTCAAGGCCTTCATGGAGGGCTACACCCAGTTCTTCGGCGGCAGCCAGCCCAACCTGCCGGCCCGCTCGGTGGTCGGGGTCGCCGCGCTCGCCAATCCAGGCTTCCTGGTCGAGATCGAGGTGATCGCGGTGAAGGACGCGAAATAGGCCGGGGGCCGTTGCAAAAACGGCAGAACGATCGCGCTTGCCAAAGCGCGCCTGCGCTGTCTGAATTCAGCGAGGCTGCATTCTGGGAGCACGAGATGAAGAAGACGATCACCAACGACGATTTCTCGTGCCGTAACGCGCTGCTCGCGGTGGCTTGCACGGCGCTGCTGCTCACCGGCGGGGCGGCCGCCGAAGGCCTGAGCCCGCAGCAACAGCTCTCCCACGACGTCTACAAGGAGCTCGTCGAGATCGATACCACCACCGCGACTGGCGACACTGCGCGCGCGGCCGAAGCGATGGCGGCGCGGCTGAAGGCGGCGGGCTTTCCCGATTCGGACGTGCACGTCTTCTCGCCCGCGCCGCACAAGGGCAATCTTGTCGCCCGCCTGCACGGCAGCGGCGCCCGCAAGCCGATCCTGCTGGTCGCGCATCTCGATGTCGTGCCCGCGCTGCGCGAGGATTGGTCGGTCGATCCGTTCAAGTTCACCGAGAAGAACGGCTACTACTACGGTCGCGGCACAGCCGACGACAAGCACATGGCGTCCGCCTTCATCACCAGCATGATCCGTTTCAAGCAGGAGGGCTACAAGCCCGACCGCGACATCATCGTTGCGCTGGAGACGGACGAGGAGATATTCGACCGGGACGCCCTCGGCATCCAGTGGCTGATACGGAACAAGCGCGACCTCATCGATGCCGAGTTCGCGCTCAACGAGGGCGCCGGCGTGGGCCTGAAGGACGGCAAGCCGATCCGCGTCGGCGTCCAGACCAGCGAAAAAATCCCCGTCAGCTTCCAGCTCGACGTCACCGATCCCGGCGGTCACAGCTCGGTGCCGCGCAAGAGCAACGCGATCTACAAGCTGGCCGAGGGCCTCGTGCGCCTGTCCAAGTTCAACTTCCCGCTCAAGCTGAACGCGACGACGCGCGGCTATTTTGAGAAGAGCGCGCAGTTCGAGAACGACCAGACCGCGGCCGACATGCGCGCCGTGATGTCGGATAAGCCTGATCCTGCGGCGCTATCCTTTGTCCGGCTCGCTGCGAACCCGGTCTACAATGCCCAGCTCCGCACGACCTGCGTTGCGACGATGCTCCAGGGCGGGCATGCCATCAACGCGCTGCCGCAGTCGGCGAGTGCCAAGGTCAATTGCCGCATCATGCCGGGCGAGCCGGTCGAGGAGGTCAAGGCGACGCTGGAGCAGGCGCTGGCGGATCCCGACATCAAGCTGACGCAGATCGATACGGCTGTGATCAGCGCGCCCAGCGAGCTGCACGAGGAGATCATGGGCGCGATCGAGAAGCTCTCGGGCGAATTCTTCCCCGGCGCCATCGTGCTCCCGGTCATGAGTTCCGGCGCCACGGACGGCAGCTACCTGCGCAATGCGGGCATCCCGACCTACGGCCATTCCGGCATGGCGATCGACATTGGGGAAAACCGCATCCATGGCAGGGACGAGCGTGTTCCCGTGACGTCGTTTTACAACGGACAGGAATATCTCTACCGGCTGGTCAAGATGCTAGCCGGCGGTTCCTGAGCGTGCGAAAGGCCTGAGAATCCGAGGTCGGCTTCGCTGGCCAGTAACCCTGACGACAATCTGCCGCTGGAAATCCGGCTCACGCCTCCTAAATAAGGGTAAAATTGGCCCTTAATTGATTTCAGGAGGCATCTCTTGGTCCTGAAAGGCGTTTCTTTCGGTCTCGCCACCGCGCTCATGCTGGCATGCAGCAGCGCGGCGATGGCTGACGACTACAAGCCTGACGACTATCTCGGCCTCGATCTCTCCAAGGCGGTGCTGTCGCCGAAGCGGCTCGGCCCTGCGACGCAATTCGCGCCGGTCCGGGTGGAAGCAAGAAGTGACGCGGCGCGTGCCGTGCCTGACGTCACGCCGAAGACGGTCGCGACCGAGCGCGTGAAGGCGCCGGAGCCGTGGGTTGCTCACGCGAAGAGCGCGCAACCGCGTGGCGCTGCTCGTGCCAAGCTGGTGCATCGGCACACGAATCCGCTGGATGCGCAGGCGATGGACACGCGCGTCCAGACCTGGCCGTGCAGATCGGGCGGCATCTGCAACTGGAAACGCTGAGCGTGGTCCTGCCCGAAGGGCCGCGTTAGCGCAAAGTGTGAAACGGTTTTCCCTCGCGACAAACGCGGAACGCGTTTGCGCGGAGATCATGCTCAAATAATTAGGCGTCATCCGCCCGTCGCAAAACGGTAGGCGCGGAGTCAAAAAACCGTCGGTTTGGAGTCAAGGAGCTCAGGCACCTTTCGTCGCGATTCGGCGAAGGTTTTCTGAATGGCAACGCTCCGCGCCTCGCGCGCATGGACCCGGCGGCAGTTTCTGGTCCGCTCCACATCCTCCCTCGCGCTCGCCGGTCTCGGTTCTCTCGCCAAACCATATCTCAGCCGCGCCGCTGATCGACCGCTGATTGCAGGCGGCATCCAGTCGGGCGACGTGTCCGAAGGCTCTGCCGTCATCTGGGCGCGCGCCGATCGGCCTGCGCGAATGCAAATCGAATGTGCCACCGCCGAAAGCTTCAAGACGATCCTGTGCACGGCGTCCATTGACGCGCTGCCGGATGCCGACCTCACCTCGAAGGTGCTGCTGCGCGACCTCCCGCCCGGACAGGACATCTTCTACCGCGTGCGCTTCGACGACATCGCGACCGGCGTTGCCGGCGAGACGCGCACCGGACATTTTCGCACCGCGCCGGCTGCCGGCAGGTCGATCTCGTTCGTGTGGTCTGGCGACACCGCCGGGCAGGGATGGGGCATCGATACGTCGCGCGGCGGCATGCGCAGCTATCGGACCATGCTCGACAATCGCCCGGATTTCTTCATTCATTCCGGCGACCACATCTATGCCGACTGCACCATTCCTGCCGAGTTGAAGCTGCCGAACGGCGAGATCTGGCGTAACCTCGTCACCGAAGAGAAATCGGAAGTCGCGCACACGCTGGCGCAGTTCCGCGGCAACTACAGATACAACCACCTCGACGAGAACTTCCGCGCCTTCCATGCGGAGGTGCCGATGTTCGCGCAATGGGACGACCACGAGGTTACTAACGACTGGTCGCCCTATGGCAGTGTCGACGAGACAGGATTTGACGCCGACGGCACCTCACGCCTCGTCGCGCGCGCGAGGCGTGCGTTTTTCGACTTCATGCCGGTCCTCGAGATTCCGCGGCAGCAAGGCCGTATTTATCGGAAGATCGCTTGCGGACCGCTGCTGGACGTCTTCATGATCGACATGCGCAGCTACCGCGATGGTACCTGGAACAAGGGCGAGGACCACGACGGCTGGATCCTGGGCCGTGATCAGCTCGCCTGGCTGAAGCGGGAACTTGCCGCTTCGCGCGCGACCTGGAAGGTGATCGCGGCCGACCTGCCCATTGGCCTGATCAGCCTCGATGCCGTCGCGCTCGGCGACGGACCGCCCGACCGGCGCGAGCACGAGATCGCGGATCTGCTGTCCTTCATCAAGCGCGCCAGCGTGCGCAACATCGTCTGGCTCACGGCCGACATGCACTACACCGCGGCGCACTACTACGATCCCAACCGCGCGGTGTTCTCCGATTTCGAGCCGTTCTGGGAATTCGTCTCAGGTCCTCTCCATGCCGGCACCTGGGGGCCGGGTGAGCTCGACAACACCTTTGGACCGGTCGCGCTGTACCAGCATGGCTGCAATGCCGAGCAGGGCGAGAACCTTGCGCCTTGCTTCGGACTCCAGTTCTTCGGCCGCGTCGACATCGACGGCGGCACGGAGGTCATGACAGTGACGCTGAAGGACGTCGACAATCGCGACCTCTGGTCGGTCGACATCCACCCGCAGCCGCAAGGGCGATCTGCTGTGGTGGCACAGCATTCGTAAGAGGCTGGCGCCAACTAACCCGATCTTGATTGGCCGCGCGGTGGCCGCCCCGCTATAGTGGTCGTCCCGCCACCGCCCTCCATTACCGAAAAGTCTGTATGCGCGGCCTTTGTTGGTGCGCGTCCGGCGGCCTGGAATTCGTCAGGAGTGTTTCCATGGAAAGTCTGAAAACCCAGGGCATCGGCATGCCCAAGCTCGGCCTCGGCACGTTCCGCATGCAGGGCGATGTCTGCCGCGCCGCAGTCGAAAGCGCGCTGTCGCTCGGTTATCGCCATATCGATACCGCCGAGATGTACGCCAATGAAGAGCCGATCGGTGCGGCGATTGCCGGCGCCGGCGTGCCGCGCGGCGAGCTGCACGTCACGACGAAGGTCTGGCACGAGAACCTCGCGCCGGAGGCGATCCGCCGCGCCTTCGACGCCAGCCTGGACAAGCTACGGCTCGACCACGTCGACCTCTATCTCGTGCACTGGCCGTCGCGCAATGCGAACTGGCCGGCGGTTTTCGAGACGCTGATGAAGCTGAGGGAAGAGGGCCGCACCCGCGCCATCGGCGTCGCCAATTTCAATACTGCGCTGCTCAAGCTCGCCGTCGAGGAGATCAAGGCGCCGATTGCCTGCAACCAGATCGAATATCACGTGATGCTCGATCAATCGAAGGTCATCGACTATCTCGCCGCAAAGTCGATTCCGCTGGTCGCATACTGCCCGCTCGCGCAGGGACGCATCGCCTCCGATGAGGTCTTTGGCGAGATCGGCCGCAAGCACGAGGCGACCGCCGCGCAGGTCGCGCTGAAGTGGTTGCTCGATCAGAAAGGTGTCGCGGCGATTCCGAAGGCGTCGCGGCGAGAGAGCCAGCAGGCCAATCTCGACGCTCTGAAGATCACACTCGACGACGACGATCGCAGAAAAATCGCGGCGCTGCCAAAGGACAGGCGCTGCGTTAGTCCCGGCTTTGCGCCGGCGTGGGATTGATCTCATAATAAATGGACGCAAGGAAATGGCCCCGTCGGGGCCATTTCAGCGTGCGCATCAATAGTCGTAGTGGCGATGACCGCGCTTGATCACCACGACCCTGTCGCCGTGATGATGCCAGCCACGATGCATGCCGTAGTCGCGGTGCTCGCGGAATTCGGCGCGGGCGCCGTAGGGGCCGTGATGATGGTTCTTGATCACCACCGTCTCGGCGCTCGCCATCGTCGGCACCGCGATCGCAAGTGCACCGATGGCAGCGACGACATAGCCAAGCTTCCTCATAATATCCTCCTCCAATGAACGCCAATTTAAACCGCGCATGCGCGTGAACGTTCCGGAGGAACTGCAAGGAGAATTCTGAACGGCTGTTCAGCTTCGGCCTTCGCGCTCACGTGCTGTTGCCGCAGCGGTGCTGCGCAGGTGTCGGCACGCCGGTCTTCACGAACTTGCCGTCGCGGATGGTGTAGTCGCCGCGCTCGCCGCGATTGTACATCGCGCGCAGGTTACCGTCCTCCTGCAACGCGAGGCCGAACTCGCGCGCCTGATGCAGCGATGGGAAGAACACGATGATGTTGAGTTGGCCGTCTGCGTCGGTCGAAGCACCAACGACTTCGTTCTCGTCTGTGGCATCACCGAAGTTGCGGCGGTACATCACCCTGCCGTCCGGCCTGACCTCGTAGGTGAGCACTGCGCCCTTGTCGCGGCCGGGCGGGAGCGAGCAATCGATCGCCCAGGTGCCGAGCAGCCCCCAATTGATAATCGTTGCCGCCAGCGTCTCGGCACCGGCTGTGTGTATGAGCGCAAGCCAGACCAGCGCCGCGCTGGCCCCGCGCATCAAGAACAATCCCGTCACTTCTGAAAATCCCCGCTATTGCCCGCCGCAATGGCTTGAAGCCTAGCATTGTTATGCCGCACTGCAACTCGGCACGCTTATGCATGGTGCTTGCACCCGCACACCGCGGGGCGCATCATCTCCACAACAAACAGATGAAGGGGGAACGTCGCCATGACCGAGTTGTCGCGTCGCCAGCTTCTCATGTTCGCCGGATCGTCTGCAGCGGCGGCCCTCTCGGGCCGAGCCGAGGCGGCCATGGGGCCGGTCGACAAGTTCGATCTCGTTATCAAGAGCGGTGATGTGATCGATCCTAGCCAATCGTTTCGCGGCAAACGCGATATCGGCATCCGCTGGGGCGTGATCGAGGCGGTCGAGTCGGAGATTCCGGCGGAGCGTGCCCTGAAAAGCATCGACGCTTCCGGCAAGCTGGTAATGCCCGGACTCGTCGACTTGCATTGCCACGTCTATCCCTATGGCTCGGCGATCGGTATTCCCGCCGACGAGCTGGTGCAGTTTCAGGGTACCACCACCGTGGTGTCGGCCGGCGATGCCGGCGTCAACAATCTCGCGGCGCTGCGCCGCTACATCGTCGCGCAGTCACGGGCGCGCATCTACGCCTTCGTGCATATCGCCAACAACGGGTTATCGGCATTCCCGGTCGCCGAGCTCTACAACATCGACAATGCGCAAATGGAAGCGTGCGCGATGGCGCTGGCGGAAAATCCGGACTTTCTCATCGGCGTCAAGGTGCGGATGTCCGAGAACGTCATCTTCAAGCACGGGCTCGAACCGCTCAAGCGCGGCATCCAGGCCTGCGAGCTCTGTGGCTGGCCGGCCAAGATGATGGTCCATATCGGCGGCGTCGAGACCAAGGAGCTGATGTCCGACATCCTCAACCTGCTGCGCCCCGGCGACGTGCTGACGCATTCCTATTCCGGCGCGCCGAACATGTCGGGCGCTTTTACCAACATCGTGCAGGACGGCCGGCTGTTGCCGGCAGCGCTTGCCGCCAAGCAGCGCGGCGTGATCTTCGATGTCGGGCACGGCGGCGGCAGCTTCGATTTCACGGTCGCCGAGGTCGCGATTCCCGGCGGCTGCACGCCGGACACCATTTCGTCCGACATCCACGTCTTCTCCGGCAACTCGCCGGGGATACCGTTCCTCCCCAACGTCATGAGCAAGTTCATGACGCTCGGCTTCACGCTCGAGCAGGTGGTGTCTATGACGACCAGCGCGCCGGCGAAGATCATCAACCGGGCGCCCAAGCTCGGCACCCTTCAGCTCGGCGCCCCCGGCGACGTCGCGATCATGGAGCTGGTCGAGGGCCCCGTTACCTTCGTCGACACCCGCAACAACAAGCGCGACGGCAAGGCCTACCTGAAGCCGGTGCAGACCGTGATCAACGGCGTGCCGTTCGGCCGGCCCTACCAGGCGCCGTTCGCGGTGCGCTAGCCGATCGCTCCGCTATTTGATCCGCGTCAATGAGACGGCCCGAAGTCGCGCCATAATGCACTTTCGGGAGGCGATCGTGGATAGATCAATGCTGGATGAAGTCACCGATTTTGCGGGCGAAGCGCTGCCGGGCGGTAACGCCGTCCCGCCTTACTCGGAAACCGAATTCTTGGCCGAACTCGGCGAGCGGGTGCGCTCCTCGCGCATGCGCTGCGAGCTCTCGCGGCGGGAGCTCGCGCGCAAGTCGGGAATTTCCGAGCGCTACATCGCGCAGATCGAGGCGGGCAAGGGCAACGTCTCGATCGTGCTCTTGTTGCGGCTGGCGTCCGCGATCCACGGCAGTCAGGCGCAGGCCGCCTGACGCCTGTCTCAAGCGCGTGCCTTCTCGACATTCGCGATCCGCGCCGGCACGCCGAATTCCCTGCGGCAGATCTCGGCGAGCGCGGCGACGCCCTCGCGGATTTGCTGGTGTGTGGGACTGGCAAAGCAGAGCCGCAGCCGCGCACCTGAATGGCTCTTGCTGGTCGACCATTCCGGACCCGGATTGATCGAGACGCCGGCCGCGAGCGCGGCCTGGTACAGTTTTAGCGTATCGACATGGTCCGGCAGCTTCACCCAGAGGAAGATGCCGCCCTTGGGCTCATCGAACTCGGCCGCGGTTCCGAACTGCTCGTTCAGTGCTTCCATCAACGTGTCGAGTTTTGTGCGCAGCGTACGGGTGAGTGCCGGCACGTGGATCGAAAAGTGCGGCCGGCAATATTCGGCGAGCACCATCTGCTCCAGCGCGCCGGAGCCGGCGTCCGTCTTCAGCGCAAGCATCCGCGACATCACCTCCCAGGGCGCAACGATGAAGCCGACGCGGAGCGCTGGCGCGATCGATTTGGAGAATGATCCGATATGGATGACGCCGCCCGTATCGCTCATCGCGTGGATGGCGGGCGGCCGTTCTCCTGACCAGACGAGGTCGGCATAGCAATCATCCTCGAAGATCGGGACACCGTAGTCGGCCGCAAGCCGCAACAGCTCTGCGCGGCGGCTTTCCGGCATGATGCTGCCAGTCGGGTTCTGCACTGTCGGGATGGTATAGATGTATTTCGGCCGGATGCCGCGGCTTCTCAGCTCGGTAAGCGCAGACGCCAAAGCGTCCATACGCATGCCCTCGCCGTCGAGGGGAATGCCGACCGTATTGACGCCGAGCCGTGTCAGGCGGTTCAGCGCGCCCTGATAGGTTTCCTGCTCGACGATCACGGTATCGCCGCGCGCGAGCAGCGTGTGGTTGACGAGGTCGAGCGCCTGCAAGGAGCCCGAGACGATCAGGAGATCGTCGACCGTACAATTGATGCCGGCGTCGCGCTTCAGCTTCGCGCTCAGGAATTCGCGTAGCGGCAGGTAACCCTGCGGACCATGCGCCAGTCCGTAAGTGGCGAGGCTGCGGCCCTCGCGCCGCAGCACCGCATCGACCGCCGCGATCAGGTCATCGACCGGCACCTGCTCGGAATCATTGTTGCCGCCGACGAAGCTGTATTTGGCAAGCCCGGTCCAGCGTGCAGAAGGAGCAGGCAGCCCCGGCGGGAACAGGGGCGCGAAGTCGAAGTGGGCAGTCATGGGCAGTTTCCTCTGTTCTTGTTGAGCCAGCCGGCATTGCCGACCGTCCGGGTCGGGCGGCCTTGGCTGATGAAAGCGTAGTGCGCATTGGCGACGCCGCCAACCATCAAGGCCTCGACCACGGGCTCGGCGATCTCGCCGGTGGCCGCCCAGTCGACGACGAAGTTGGCGCCGGTGCCGCCGCGCACGTCCTCGGTCGGGATGACGACGGAGATCGTCGCGAGCGGCTTCAGGGCGACCGGCGATTTCAGGTAGCTCTCGATCATCTTGCCGGCGGTGTCGAAATAGGCGATCCGCTTCAGCACCAGGGGCTGGGTCTCCGACGCATTGTGGACGCTCAACGTCACCGAGAAGTCGACGCGTAGCTTGCCCTGGCTCATCGCGACGCTGGAATAGGCCGGTACGTAGAAGCCGCCGAAGGCGACGAGTTCCTCCCTGGGCATCGCCGTCAGCGAATCTGCAAAAGCCTGTTCGATATTCGCCTTCGGCTGCGCCGCGGCAGGCAGCGCCATGCCGCGCAGGCCGCCTATCAATGCGAGCACGATTGGCAACACGATCGGCATGTGACGAATTGCTCGTTTGCCGCGCTGCGAGCCGCCTCTAGGGTGCGGCAAAAAGGGCTGCTTTGAGATGCACGAACTCATTGGTGATATCACTCTTTGTATCTTGTTCGCTTGGATGCTCGGGCTTTTGGCCCATTTCTCCCGTCAGCCGCTGATCCTGGCCTACCTTATCGCCGGCTTCTGCATAGGTCCATTCGGCGCTGGCTGGGTCAAGTCGCAGGAATCGATCAGCATCATTTCCGAGCTCGGCTTGATCTTCATGCTGTTCATGATCGGGCTCGAGATCGATTTGAAGAAGATCGTGCGGGCGGGACGGGTGATCCTGTTCGCGGCCGGTGGCCAGCTCCTCGGCGGCTGCCTGCTTGGCATCCTGTTTTTCGCCGCCATCGGCTTGACGTTCGGCGGCGGTCATTTCGATGCGCTCTATCTCTGCGTCGCCTGCGCGCTCTCCAGCACGGTCATCATCGTCAAGGTGCTCTATGAGAAGCGCGAGCTGGACACGCTGCCCGGCCGCATCACCCTTGGCGTGCTGGTGCTCCAGGACATCTTCGCCATCCTGTTCCTCGCCGTGCAACCGAGCCTTGGCGATCTGCAGGCGAGCGTCATCCTGCTCTCGATCGTGCGCGTCGCAGTGCTGGTCACGGCCGCGCTCCTCGTCAGCCGTTTCGTGCTGCCGCGCTTGTTCCACCAGATCGCCCGCCGCCCCGAGCTGATCCTGCTCGGCGCGCTCGCCTGGTGCTTCCTGGTCGCCGAGACCGCAGAGCGGCTGTCGCTGTCGCGCGAGATGGGAGCGCTGATCGCCGGAGTCTCGCTTTCGACTTTCCCATATGCGCTCGACGTCACCGCCAAGGTCACCACCTTGCGCGATTTTTTCATCACGCTGTTCTTCGTCGCCCTGGGCATGACCATTCCCGTGCCGAACATGTCGGTGATCGGGCTTGCCCTGATGATCGCGGCCTTCACGGTGGTGAGCCGGCTGGCGACCACCTTCGTGCCGCTCTATCTGATGCAGCAGGGCCTGCGCGCCAGCCTATTGCCGGCGATCAACCTGGCGCAGATCAGCGAGTTCTCGCTGGTCGTGATCCAGACCGGGGTCGCCGACAACCACATCGCCCAGGAGACCGCCAACGCCGCCTCCTTCGCCTTCGTGGTGCTCGCGGTGCTCTCGACCTTCGTGATGGTGAGGAGCGACGAGATCACGCGCCGGGCGATCGGCCCCCTGAAGCGGTTCGGCCTGCGCGACCTCGATCACGCTGACGCCGAGGAGGGACACGAGGGCGGCCATGGCGAGGCGCGGCGCATCATCATTCTCGGCTTTTTCCGTGCGGCGAGCGCGCTGCTCGCGGAGATCGAGCGGCAGGCGCCGGTGCTGCTGGAGCAGATCACGGTCGTCGATTTCAACCCCAATGTGTACCAGACGCTGCTTTCGCGCGGCCTGCACGTCATCTACGGCGACATCAGCAATGTCGACACGCTTGTTCATGCCGGCGTCGGCAAGTCCGAGATGATCATCCTCAGCGTGCCCGACGCGCTGTTGAAGGGGGCTACCAACGAGAAGCTCGTCCGCCACGTCCGCGTGCTCAACCCGAAAGCACTGATCGTTGCAACCGCCGACCTGTTGTCCGACGTCGGCGAGCTCTACACGGCGGGCGCCAACTATGTCACCGTCACCCGCCTCAGCGATGCGCATGAGCTGTTCACGGTCATCGAGGCAGCTCAAGCTGGCCTTCTCGAGGACAAGCGGACCGAGCTTGACCTGCGATTGAGCGAGCGGCGCGAAGTGCTGCCATAGGCTCGCTCGGCGGCCTTCCAGGCGGCCGGGCTCGACCTATATCTCTGGTATTTCCGGTGCAAGCCTGGGTGCTGGCGGGACCTCCCGAAGGCATAAGCGGTTGCGTCCGGGACACTAGCGCGCGGATCGAAGTCCGGCTAAGCCTCCGGCCACCATAGCCAGAGATTGGACATGCCCGATACCGTACAGGAAGTCTTGCAGGCCTTTGCCAAGGGTGAGCTCGTCGTCGTCACCGATGACGAGGACCGGGAAGGCGAGGGCGATCTGATCGTCGCCGCTTCGCTCTGCACCGCCGAGAAGATGGCGTTCATCATCCGCCATACCTCGGGCATCGTCTGCGCGCCCGTCACCACAGAGGACGCGCGCCGTCTGCGGCTCGATCCGATGGTTGCCCACAACGACTCCGCCCACACCACGGCCTTCACGGTCTCGATCGACTACAAGCCCGACGGTGGCACCGGCATCTCCGCCGAGGAGCGGGCCTCATGCTGCCGCGCGCTCGCCAATCCCAATGTCGGCGCCGGCGATTTCGCCCGTCCCGGGCACATCTTTCCGCTGATCGCCAAGGATGGCGGCGTGCTGCTGCGCTCCGGCCATACCGAGGCCGCCGTCGACCTCTGCAAGCTCTCGGGCCTGCCGCCGGTCGGTGTCATCAGCGAGCTGATGAACGACGACGGCAGCGTGATGAAGGGCGAGCAGGTCGCGCAATTTGCCGCCCGGCACAAGCTCAAGCATGTCACGATTGCCGACCTGATCGCATACCGCCAGGCGCGCGAAAAGCTGATCGAGCGGGTCGCGACCTTCGTGACCGAAAGCCCGATCGGGCCGTTGCAGGGCTATGCCTACCGCTCGCCTTTCGATTCCATCGCCCATGTCGCCTTCGTCTACAACGGCGTCGGCGACGGCAAGAACGTACTGACGCGCTTCCACAAGCCGAACATCGTCAAGGACATCTTCACCGGGCACAAGCGCATGCAGCTCGTGCTCGATCATTTCAAGACGGCTGGTCGTGGCGTCCTGGTCTACTTGCGTGATGGCGCCGCCGGCGTTCCCGTGGAGCCCTTGCCGGATGAGTCGACGGCGGAGGCCGACCGCAACCGGCAGTGGCGCGAGGTCGGCGTCGGCGCGCAGATCCTGCGCGATCTCGGCGTCACGTCGATCCGGCATCTGACGTCGTCGGTGCATGACTACAAGGGCCTCTCCGGCTTCGGCATCGAGATCGTCGCCAACGAGCAGCTCGAGACCTGACGCGCGGTCATTCCGTGCGCGCGCCACGCGGCTCCGGAATGACCGAAACCAGGACGCAATTGCAACTGGCGCTGCGGCGCTTTAATTTAATGGTCAATTAGACGGAACCAGACGCGAAAGGACGTTTCATGAGCGTGCGCCCTCAGGCCAAGGACAAGCCGGCTGCGGCTTCTTTCCAGTGGGACGATCCGTTCCTGCTCGACGAGCAACTCACCGAAGACGAACGCATGGTGCGCGACACCGCGCGAGCCTACGCCCAGGACAAGCTGCTGCCGCGGGTCACCAAGGCTTATCTGGAAGAGAAGACCGATCGCGAGATCTTTAACGAGATGGGCGAGCTCGGCCTGATCGGGATCACGCTGCCGGAGGAATATGGCTGCGCCAATGCGGGCTACGTCGCCTATGGCCTCGTCGCCCGCGAGATCGAGCGGGTCGATTCCGGCTACCGTTCGATGAACTCGGTGCAGTCCTCGCTGGTGATGTATCCGATCTACGCCTATGGCGACGAGAGCCAGCGCAAGAAGTACCTGCCGAAGCTCGCCAGCGGCGAATGGGTCGGCTGCTTCGGCCTCACCGAGCCCGACGCCGGTTCCGATCCCGCCGGCATGAAGACCCGCGCCGAGAAGGTCTCGGACGGTTATCGCCTCACCGGCAGCAAGATGTGGATCTCGAATGCGCCGATCGCCGACGTGTTCGTGGTCTGGGCCAAGTCGGCCGAGCACGACAACCAGATCCGCGGCTTCGTGCTGGAGAAGGGCATGAAGGGCCTCTCGGCGCCGAAGATCGGCGGCAAGCTGTCGTTGCGCGCCTCCATCACCGGCGAGGTCGTGATGGATGGCGTCGTCGTTCCCGAGAGCGCGCTGCTGCCCAACGTGTCCGGCCTGAAGGGTCCGTTCGGCTGCCTCAACCGCGCCCGCTATGGCATTTCCTGGGGCGCGCTCGGCGCGGCCGAGGATTGCATGCACCGCGCCCGGCAGTACACGCTCGACCGCAAGCAGTTCGGCAAGCCGCTCGCCGCGACCCAACTCGTGCAGAAGAAGCTTGCGGACATGGAGACCGAGATCGCACTGGGCCTCCAGGCAAGCTTGCGCGTCGGCCGCCTGATGGACGAAGGCAAGTTCGCGCCCGAGATGATCTCTATCGTCAAGCGCAACAATTGCGGCAAGGCGCTCGACATCGCCCGCGTCGCGCGCGACATGCACGGCGGCAACGGCATCCAGATCGAGTATCACGTGATGCGCCACGTCCATAACCTCGAGACGGTCAACACCTATGAGGGCACGCACGACGTCCACGCCCTGATCCTCGGCCGCGCGATTACGGGCATCCAGGCGTTTTTCTGAGCGCGCGCCTGCGTGCGGCGCCATAGAACTCTCCAAGCGTCATGGCCGGGCTGTGTCCCGGCCATCCACGTTCTAGCCCGCACGAAGAACGTGGATGCCCGGCACAAGGCCGGGCATGACGAAGTCAGCAAGGCACGAGCATGTCCGACAACGACGACGTCCCGTTCAACCGCAATTTTCCGCTGAAGCCCGGCGTCGTCGAGGAGGTCCGTCCCGGCGTGCGCCGCGTGCTTTGCAACAATCCGAGCCCGTTCACCTTCACCGGCACGGTCAGCTACATCGTCGGCCAGGGCAAGGTTGCGATCATCGATCCAGGTCCCGACAACGAGACCCATGCGGCGGCGCTGCTCGATGCCGTCAGCGGCGAGACCGTGACCCACATCCTGGTCACCCACACCCATCGCGACCATTCGCCGAACACTGGCCGCATCAAGGCGGCAACCGGCGCGACTGTCTATGCGGAAGGCCCGCATCGCGCCTCGCGCCCGCGTTTCGAGAGCGAGAAGCACAATCCGGAATCGGGCTCCGATCGTGACTTCGTGCCCGACGTAAGGGTAGGGCATGGCGACGTCATCGAAGGCTCGGGCTGGCGGCTCGAAGCCGTCGCCACGCCGGGCCACACGGCCAACCACCTCGCCTTCGCCTGGCCCGAACGGAAATTCAGCTTCGTCGGCGATCACGTGATGGGCTGGTCGACCTCGATCGTGGCTCCGCCCGACGGCTCGATGATCGATTACATGGACTCGCTCAACCGGCTCGCTTCGCGCGAGGAGGATCTCTATTTCTCCGGCCACGGCGCCGAGATTCCTGAAGGGCCGCGCTATGTGCGCTTCCTGATCCGCCACCGCAAGGCGCGCGAAGCGTCGATCCTGCATCGCCTCGCCAAAGGCGAGGCCGACATCCCGACCATGGTGCGCGCGATTTATATCGGCATCGATCCGAGGCTCACGACCGCGGCCGGCTATTCCGTCCTGGCGCATCTGGAGGACCTCGTTGCGCGCGGCGTGGTGACGACGGACGGGGATCCCGTGATCACGGGGACGTACAGGATGGCAAGCGACTGATCGTGATGCCGGGAATGACGCTATCGCGTCATTTCTTTACCGTCTTCGCCGGCGGCTTGACCGGCACGACTGGCGTCTTCTTCGCCGGCTTGAGCGCGTCGGCGTCGGCTGCAGTGTTGAGATCGTCGATGAACTTGCTGACGCGCGCGGCGTTGCTGCCGAGGTCGCTGTCGAAGTAGCGCGAGGCGGAGCGGATATCGACGCGGGAATCGTCGCCGTCAGGCACGACGCGGATCGAGACATCCTCGCGAAAACCCATGATAGGCGTGCGGGCCACTGCCTCGATGCGGCCGATGCGGCGCGGCAGCTGCGGTGGACGCTCGTCGATGATCAGCCATTTGCGCTTGTTGGCGATCTGGAGCGACAGTGCATAGGCGCGGTCGACGGAAATCTCGAGCTCGATCGGCTCGATGTCAGGATAGAAATGGCGTTGCTGCTCGGCCGAATAGAGGCCGGCATAGACGGCCGGATTGGCGCCGTCGCCGGTGCGAAGTCGCGCCAGCGCCTCGAAGCGCGGCGGGTCGATCGGATCGGTGGTGATGTCGTGGATCGCCGGCAGCCTGCGGTATTGGAAGGCGAGATAGGCGGGATAGGCGAGGATCAGCGCGTTGATCAGGAAGGCGAACAGGATGCGCGCCATGCCGCGCGACCCGTTCTGCCAGATCGCCGCAAAGCCCGCGAGCCCGAACAGGATGGAGAGCCCTGCGATCGAAAGCCCGCCGAAGAAGGTCGCCAGCGCCGGCTTGATCTCCAGAAAGCCGAAGCGGACGACGAGGATCGAAACCAGGACCGCCACCACCGCGAACACGGCCAGATTGCGCGCCCAGCTGGCGAGCCCGGACACGGGCTCCGACTGGTAGGGAGCGGAAAACCTGCGGGCCATAATGTTCCATCACCGGTGTCAGTCGCCGGTTGCGGGGCACGGGCGACGGGAGCAAGCTGACCTAGCGCATTTTCCGCAGGGCTGTGAAGCGGTTTATCCCCCGCCTTTATCCCCGTTCCGGCTCCCCTGTGGTGGTCGAACAAGCGGATGTTCTTCAGCCGGCGGGAGGCGGACTTTCGCTGCTCGCAATTGCAAGCGCTCGAAAACGGCGCGGCCCCTGCCGATGCCGTAGGGGCCCCGCCGCCGATGCTCTTGCAATCCCCTACGCCACCGCGTTCGGGAAGCGGTAATCCCTGAACTGGTCGCGCAGCGCGGTTTTCAGGATTTTGCCGGTCGCGGTATGCGGGATGCCGTCGACAAAGGCGACGTCATCGGGCATCCACCATTTGGCGATCTTGCCGTCCATGAACTTCAGGATGTCCTCGCGTGTGGCCTGCTGGCCCTGCTTGAGCTGCACGATCAGCAGCGGGCGCTCGTCCCATTTGGGATGGAAGACGCCGATTACGGCCGCTTCCGCCACCGCGGGGTGGCCGACCGCGAGGTTTTCCAGATCGATCGAGGAAATCCACTCGCCGCCCGACTTGATCACGTCCTTGGAGCGGTCGGTGATCCGCATGTAGCCGTCCTGGTCGATGGTGGCGACGTCGCCGGTGTCGAAGAAGCCCTCTTCATCAAGGATGTTGGCGTCGACGCGGTAATAAGCCTTGGCAACCGCGGGCCCCGACACCTTCAGGCGGCCGAACGTCGTGCCGTCCCAAGGTAGTTCCTTTCCGGCGTCGTCGGTGATCTTCATCTGCACGGCGAACGGCGCATAGCCCTGCATTTGGAGCACATCGAGCCGCTGCTCGCCCGTCGCGTTGGCAAACGGCGGCTTCAGCGCCGATACGCTGCCGATCGGGCTCATCTCGGTCATGCCCCAGGCGTGGCGCACGCTCGAGCCCATGTCGAGGAATGCCTTGATCATCGAGCGCGGCATCGCCGAGCCGCCGCAGATCACCATCTTCAGATGCGGCAGCTTCAGATTGTTGGCGGTCATGTGTTGCAGCAGCATCAGCCACACGGTCGGAACGCCTGCGGTGTGCGTCACCTTCTCGGTCTCGAGCAGCTCGTAGACCGACGCGCCATCGAGCTTGGCGCCGGGCATTACGAGCTTGGTGCCCTGCGAAGGCGCGGAGAAGGCGATGCCCCAGCTGTTGGCATGGAACAGCGGCACCACCGGCAGCATTGTCTCGGAGGCGCTGGTGCCGAGCGCGTCGACATTGTTGGCCATCAGGGCGTGCAACACGTTGGAGCGATGCGAATACAACACGCCCTTGGGATCGCCCGTCGTGCCGGAGGTGTAGCACATGGCGGCGGCCGTGTTCTCGTCAAAATCCTTCCATGCGAACTTGCCGTCGGCCCTCGCGATCCACTCCTCATAGGCGACCGCGTTCTTCAGCGTGGTCTGCGGCATATGCGCCTTGTTGGTGAGGACGACGTAGCGCTCCACGCTTCCGAGCTTGTCGGCGATCTTCTCCAGGATGGGCACGAAGGTGATGTCGGTCATCACGATGCGGTCCTGCGCATGGTTGATGATCCAGGCGATCTGCTCGGGGAAAAGGCGGGGATTGACGGTATGGCAGATGGCGCCGATGCCCATGATGCCGTACCAGACCTCGAGGTGGCGCCAGGTATTCCAGGCGATGGTCGCAACGCGGTCGCCGAGCTTGATGCCGTCGCGCTCCAGCATCTGCGAAACCTTCAGGGCGCGCGCGTGGATTTCGGCATAGTTGGTGCGATGGATCGGCCCTTCGACCGAGCGTGTGACGACCTCCTGGTTGCCATGAATCCTGGCGGCATGTTCGATGATCCGGTGGCAGAGCAGGGGCCAATCTTGCATCAAACCAAGCATTCCGACGTTCCTCCGAGTAGGGCTGGACTTGTTATCGCTGTCAGCTCTGGGCCAAATAATTGTCATGAATTTTAGCCTGCCGGACTTTTGCCGCAAATGGTCTTGTCGCGGCTATATGTCCGCCGCCGCAGCAATGGTTACCGCCGCGCTGGTGTTGTCGCTTGCGCCTGCCGAGGCGCGGAAATATGCCGCGCCGCTCGACCTGTTCGGCTTCGGCTGGCCGCGATCTCGCGGCACCGTTCATCCGGCCAAGATTCCGGCCAAAATTCCCTTGCCGAGACCGCGTCCGGATGATGCGCCCAAGGAAGTGGCCAAGCCCGCAACGCAGCAGCCGGCGGTCGAAGGAAGACCTGCGGCCGACAAGCCGGCCGAACCTGCGGCACCGCCAGAAAAGCAAGCCTCGGCCTGCCGCCTCGCCCTGACCGAGGAGATTGCGATTGCGCCCTCGATTCCCGACATTCATGGCCCAGGCGGCTGCGGGGGCGTGGATCTGGTGCGGCTCGAGGCGATCGTGCTGCCGGACAAGCGCAAGGTGCAGGTCAAGCCGGCCGCGATCCTTCGATGCAGCATGGCATCGGCCATTGCCGACTGGGTTCGCTCGGACATGGCGCCGCTTGCGGCGAACCTCGGGAGCACCATCAGCGATCTCGACAATTTCGATTCCTTCGAGTGCCGTGGCCGCAACCGCATCGTCGGCGCCATGCTGTCCGAGCATGGCCGCGCCAATGCGCTCGACGTGCGCGCGTTCAAGCTTGCCAACGGACAGTCGATCGGGCTGACCGACCGCAGCGTGCCACGGGAGTTGCGCGAGCGCGTCCTGCATTCGGTCTGCGCACGCTTTTCAACCGTGTTGGGGCCGGGATCGGACTGGTATCACGAGGACCACATCCATCTTGATCTGATGCAGCGCCGCAATGACTACCGGATCTGCCAGTGGAACGTCTGGGATCCGCTGCCGCAGGTCGCCCCGCTGCTGCCGGCCGAGCGGCCGGAGGAAGCCCCGCCGCGGGAGGTGGCGGCCAAATCGGATGCAAAGCCGGAGGAGACCAAGGATGGCGCGGAGCAGGGCGATGCGGCGAAGTCCGGCGCGCCACAGCCGGACGAGCCTGCCGGCGCCGCCCAGGCGCCCCGAAAGTCGGCAACAAAAAGGCGCCGGTAGCGAGCCGGCGCCTTTTCGAAAGCCTCAGGAAAGCTCAGTACTGTGAAGTGCTGTTGCCGCCACCACGCAGGGCGAGCTGCGAATTGTACGGGGAGTCGCCGTGCTTCGGCTCGAGCACGACAACGATGGTGCCGACCTTGACGCGGTTGTAGAGGTCGATCGCGTCCTCGTTGGTCAGGCGGATGCAGCCCGAGGAGATCGAGGCACCGATATATTCAGGCTGGTTCGTACCGTGGATGCGGAACAGCGTGTCCTTGCCGCCCGAGTAGAGATACATCGCGCGGGAACCCATCGGATTGTCAGGACCGGGCGCCACATAGGTCGGCACGCCCAGGCGCGAAATTTCGCCCGGGGTCGGATGCCAGGCCGGCCATTCGGTCATGCTACCGACTTTGGCGATACCCGACCAGGCCATGGCCTCTTCGCCGACGGTAATGCCGTAGCGGATCGCCTTGCCGCCATCCATCACGTAGTAGAGGTAATGATTGTCGGAATCGACCACGATCGAGCCCGGCGATTCCTTGCGGTGGTAATCAACGATGGCGCGCCGGAACGGCTCGGCGACGGGGGTGTTTTCATACCGAATTTTGGCAAGGAGTTCCTTGTCCTTCGGCTTGAAGGCCTTGGTATCGGTCGCCTCGTAATGCGTGGCCTGCATGCAGCCCGACAGCATCAGGCCGGCGGCCAAAATTCCCAACTTAACTTTCAGCGACGACATTGGCAGGTTCCAATCGAAACAAATACCCATGCGCAGACCCTGAGCTTACCGCCCAAGTTCCACGATTCCGATGGAGCTATTATCGGTTGAAACCTGCCACAATTCCAGCTTTTAGGGCTTTATCCCGCGCTGCAAGGCCCAAGCTGTGGCTTTTTTGCCGCAAGTTTTGAGGCCCTGCGGTCATTTTTGGGCAAGAAATGCCCTGCTCTCGGTTCCGCGCCATGGTTACGCCACCGGCCGGCCACAAATGCAAACACCTCGTTAATGTGATTGTCATCCTGCACCTGTCAGAATCGCGCTAAGGGCCGTAAATCGGCCTTTTCGGTCCCCCGCTGGAGTTGTTCATGTTTTCGGTGTTCGTTCCCTCCGAGTCCTCCCTGAAGAAGGCCGTCGTCGAAGATCTCGCGGTGCTGCCGGAGAACGCGGTGTGGATCGACCTATTCAATCCCACCGCCGCCGAGGACAAGGCGGTGGAACGGCTCGCAGGTATCGCGATCCCGACCCGGGAGGACATGCAGGAGATCGAGATCTCCAGCCGCCTCTATATCGAGAACAGCGCGCGCTACATGACGGCGACGCTGATGTGCCACTCCGATACCGACATGCCGCGGACCACGGCGGTCACCTTCATTCTCGGCGATCATCGCCTGGTGACGGTACGCTACGACCTGCCGAAGCCCTTCGCGCTGGTCGAGGCCAAGCTGGCCCGCTCCTGTACCCCCGCCATCACCGGCGAGATGGTGCTGATGGAACTTCTGGATGCCGTGATCGACCGCTGCGCCGACATTCTGGAACGCTGCGGCGCCGACATCGACCAAGTCTCGCACGACATCTTCGAGCCCGAGAGCGAGCGCCACGGTCACGCCAAGCAATATTCCCAGATTCTGATTGCGATCGGCCGCAAGGGCGACCTGACCTCGAAGGTTCGCGAAAGCCTGGTGTCGATCGGCCGCGTCGTCACGTTCCTCTCGGCCATCGTGGAGGGCGTGAAATGGTCCAAGGACATGCGCGAGCAGCTCAAGACAATGCAGCGCGACGTGGCTTCATTGACCGACCACGCTTCGTATCTCTCCAACAAGATCACCTTCGTGCTCGACGCCATGCTCGGCGTCGTCAATCTCGAGCAGAACAACATCATCAAGCTGTTCTCGGTGATGGCCGTGGTCCTGATGCCACCGACATTGATCGCGTCGATTTACGGCATGAACTTCAAGGCGATGCCGGAGCTCGAATGGGCGCACGGCTATCCGATGGCGCTGGTGATGATGATCGCTGCGGCGATTGTTCCGTACTGGATATTCAAGTGGAAGAAGTGGCTGTGAGATAGCTACCGAACTGTTACGCCGCTCACGGAGAGACGGTGAACGCGCGTTGTGAAATGTGGCGCTACGTAGACCGTAGCTGGGTCACATTCTCTGCCTCATTTCCTCAGCTAAAATTTGAGCGTTGGGCTGAACGTTTGGGCGAAACTTGTCTGCGATAAGCAGCGGGTAAGCCGCGAGGAACAGCCATGGTTGAAAAACGCATAACGACGCCCCGCAACGTCATCGATCTGGCGAGCCATCGCCAGGTCCTGGCGAACGGCAAGGCGTCGTCGATGTCGGCACGGCTGTGCCGGCACTGTGGTGCTCCGCTGCTCGATGGTGAGAACGACGACGACTGCTCGACCGCATTCAATGCAGCCGCTCCGCGGCTGCGCGAGACATCGCGTCGGATTCGTGCCGATTGAGAAACGGGAGGGGTTAAGGCAATCCGGGTCTTGCGGCGGCTTTGTCTGGATTGCCTTGCTTCCGTCCCCAAACACGGATCATTCTGGGAAGCCCGCCGCATCGCCGTGCAATTCCAGCGCCCTTAGCGCCTCACGATCTCGGCCACGGCTAGCAGCGTTTCGGTAATCACACCGTCGCGGCAGAATGGCCTAAGACGCTCCTCGACATCGCGCAGCATCGCCTCGACGTTGTCACCCAATGCTCCGGGCGATGACGAGGAAAAGGTGAGCACACGCCGCGCCAGGTCACTTACGCTGATCTCGTGCCTCGTCTCGACCCTGATCACATCCGCTACCGTGAATGCGCTGCCACGGAAGAAGGTCGGCAGGTCGCGGTGTGTTCGCTCGCCGCGGCCAGCATCCTCCCAGAGGCCTGCCGGCGACCAGTTGCGGCGCACTGCATTGTAATCGTCGAGCCACGGATTGCGGCCATCGGGGGTTGAAAACGATGCGCAGATGGCGATCGCGCCGTCCTGCGCGACCAGCCGCTCGAACACTGCAAGGATAGGCGTACGATCCATCCAATGCAGGGCGCGCCCGATCGTCACGAGGTCGAAGAGGCCGATGTCGGCGGGAAGCATCTCGGCTTTGCCCTCGATCAGCCCGAGATCCTGGCCGGCGCGCGCGGCCGCACGCCGTGCGGCATCGAGCATGTCCGGTTCCGGGTCGACGCCGACAATGCGGCCGACATAAGGCGCGAAGCCGAGCGCGAGCAATCCGGGCCCGGTACCGAGGTCGATCAGCGCGGATCGCTCGGTGAGGGCGAGCCTCTGCGCGACGCTCCGAAAGAATTCCGGTGGGTAGGGCGGCCGCAGGTTCTCGTAGAGCGCCGCCGTAGTCGCAAACCGACCCATTGCTTCGCCCGCAGTCCTTTCCTCACCTACACGTGCTGGCCGCCGTTGATGTGAATCTCGGCGCCGTTCACGTAGGACGACGTCTCCGTGCATAACACGTAGATGATCTTGGCAACCTCGTCGGGGGTGCCGAGGCGGTGCATCGGGATTTGCTGGTCGACGATCTTTTCGGTGCCCGGCGACAAGATCGAGGTGTCGATCTCGCCCGGCGCGATCGCGTTGACGCGCACGCCGACGCGGCCGAAGTCGGAGGCCATCTCGCGCGTCAGCGCGGCGAGCGCGGCCTTCGAGGTGGCGTAGGCCGCCCCCGCAAAGGGATGCACGCGCGAGCCGGCGATCGAGGTGACGTTCACCACCGATCCCCTCGCCGCCTTCAACTCCTCGATCAGCCCGCGCGCCATCATGATCGGCGCGAAGAAGTTGACGTGGAAGACATGCGTCCAGGTGTCGAGATCGGTATCGACCGAGCCCAGCCTGGAGCCGCCGGGGCCCTTCGGCGAGATTGCGGCGTTGTTGACGAGCGCATGCAGCGTGCCGTCTTCGAGCCGGCGCCGGATTTCGTTGATTGCGCGCGCCGTGTCCTCGGGATCGGCAAGGTCGACCTGGATGTGATCCTCAGGGCCGGCGTCCCACGGGCAGTCTTCCGGAAACGGATGCCGCGAGCAGGTGATGACGCGCCAGCCCGCCGAGGAGAAGCGGATCACGGTGGCGTGGCCGATGCCGCGACTCGCCCCGGTCAGGAGCAACGTGCGGCGTGGCGCATTGGACGAATGCGGCATGGAGGTCTTTCGGCTCAGGGATACATCCGCGTCTTGGACCATGGCTGGCCCGCCGCGTCACGTCGAAATTCGATGCGATCATGCAAGCGGAATGGGCGGTCGTGCCAGAACTCGATACGCAAGGGCGTGATGCGCCAGCCGCTCCAGCCCGGAGGCCGCGGCACCTCGCCGATGACGTATTTGGCAGCGAACTTCGCGATCGCCTGCTCGAAGGCGAACCGGCTCTCCAGCGCCTCGGACTGCTTGCTGGCCCAGGTGCCGATCTGCGCCTGCTTGGGGCGGGTGGCAAAATAGGCGTCCGCTTCGGCGTCGGTCACCGGCGTCACGTTGCCGCGGATGCGCACCTGCCGACGCAGCGACTTCCAGTGAAAAAGTAACGCGGCCTTAGGATTTGCGGCGAGTTCGCGGCCCTTCTGGCTTGCGATGTGGCTGTAGAAGACGAATCCGTTGGAATCGAAGCCTTTCATCAGCACCATGCGCACGTCGGGGAGGCCCTCCGCGTCGACGGTCGAGAGCGCCATGGCGTTCGGATCGTTCGGCTCGCTCTTGATCGCCTCGTTCAGCCAGGCCTCGAACAGCGCGAACGGCTCGTCGGCGGCGGTGAAATCACCGGATGTTAAGGGTGTCTGGTGTTTCATCGAGGTCGTATCGGTCATGTCTGGAGTCCGAGTTGCGTTCCGCGGCCCAAAACGCGTTGTCGTCCGCTTCTGCCCTATATAGGGCATGGGGCAGCGTTGGCCTATCGGCGATCCGGCCCTGCAGCCTCGTCATGACAATGATTCTAATCGGGCTCGGCACGGGCGGCTGTAGTTTCTCCCGCAATGACGGGGGCATCCTTGCCAAGGGGCCGTTCGCCAAGATGGACGAGAGCGACGTTACCGGCTCGATCACCTCTCGGGCGCCGACCGAGAGCGATCTCGCCTTCGCCCGCAACGCTGCCTCCGACGTGCTGAGCCAGGGCGACAAGGATGCCAGCCAGCACTGGGAAAATCCGGAGACCGGCGCACGCGGCTCGGTGACTCCGATCGCGCAGTCCTACGCCGCCGAGGATGGTCGGAAATGCCGGGATTTCCTGGCCAGCTACGTCAACGGCCGGACCGAAAGTTGGCTCCAGGGCGCCGGTTGCCAGAGCGGCCATGGCCGTTGGGAGATTCATACGCTAAAGCCATGGCGGAGCTAGGATTCGCTCCGCGACCTAGTTGCAAAAATGCCACGGGCACCCCAGATGATCCTCAGACGGGGGCGGGGAGCCCTTTTGACACTATCGATTTCCGTGAAGGGAGACGTGACGGATGCGCGACCCCTATGAGGTCTTGGGGGTGCCGCGGAGCGCCAACGCTGCCGCGATCAAGAGCGCCTATCGCAAGCTCGCCAAGAAGCATCATCCCGACAGCAACAAGAACGACCCGAAGGCAGCCGAGCGCTTCGCCGAGATCAACACTGCGAACGAGATTCTCGGCGACGAGGACAAGCGCAAGCAGTTCGATCGCGGTGAGATCGACGCCGAGGGCAAGCCGCGCTTCCAGGGCTTTCCGGGCGGCGGGGGCGCGCGCGGGCGCGCTGGCCCGGGCGGCTTCGAATATTCGTTCCGCTCGGGCGGAGGTGGTCCGGGTGGAGGTGCGTTCGAGGACATCCTCAACAGCATGTTCGGCGGCGCGGCGCGCGGTGCGCGGGCCGGTGGCGGCGGACCCCAGTTCGAGTTCGACACCGGCGGGGTCGGGGTCGATCTCGACCTCAACGTCGCCATGACGGTGTCGCTTGAGGAGGCGGTCAATGGCGGGGACAAGCGCGTCCGGCTGCCGACCGGCAAGGAGCTCAACGTCAAGATTCCGGCCGGGGTCACCAGTGGCCAGCAGATCCGGCTGAAGGGGCAGGGCGAGACTGCGCCAGGCCATCCGCCGGGCGATCTGCTCATCACCGTCACCATTGGCCCGCACCCGTTCTTCAAGGTTGATGGCGCCGATTTGCGGATCGATCTGCCGGTCACGCTCTATGAAGCGGTGCTCGGCGGCAAGGTCCGCGTGCCGACGCTCGGCAATGCGGTCGAGCTGACGATCCCGAAAAACACCTCGAGCGGCCGGACTTTCCGGCTGAAGGGCAAGGGCCTGCCGAAATCAGGCGGAACCGGCGACCTCTTCGTCACCACCCGCATCATGCTGCCGGACGGGAACGATGCCGAGCTTGAAGCATTGATGCAGAAGTGGCGGGACCAGCACCCCTACAATCCGCGTAGTGGGCTCGGCTAACGCATGGATCGGGACGAGCGGGGCGCGCTTGTCGAAACGGATCATGCGCTCGCAGAGAGCATTCTTTCAGCAGGTAATGCTCCAATAGACGCATGGAGCGCGGTAGCGCTTCGACGCTATCGTGTCCGGCGTGCCGGCTGCCGCAATGCAGCCGCGAAAAGAGTGCGGCCTCGAGAGGGGGACCAGCGCGGTACCAAAAACCCCAATCGAGGCCGCCTGCGCCGATCGGCGGATCGAACGCTGCTCATTTTCGCGTGATCATCCGGTGCGATAATGAGACGTGTCGATGTCTTCATTCCAAATTTTCAATGACCGAATTTTGGCGAATGCGCCTTTGCGTTGCTCAGGTGCCGTTCTTCTCCGCCTGGTCGTAGACGGCGCGCGCCACCTTGGTGAGCCGGTCGCGGTCGCCACCGCCGCTGACGACATAGCCGACGCCGCGGTCGGCCCAGAATAGCGCGCCGTCCCTGTCCATGGTGGTGTAGCGCATCTGCGTCTCGCCGGCCTTGGTCTTGGCGGTGTAGATCGTGAACCGCTCCCCAGAGGCTCCCTCATACATCAGGAAGGAGGCCGGGCCGTTCGGTCCCGGCAGCAGCCGGCCGCCGACGAGCTTGAGCCCGCTCGCCTCGAGGTTCGGCGCGAACACCGTCCAGCCGCAGCGCTTGGTCAGCCAGGCCTGGAGATGGTCGCGCTCGTTGCCGGGGACCTCGACGGGGTGGCGGACCTCGACGACATAGAGGCGGTGGGCGTCGAGTGCGTCCTCGGTGAAGCTCTGGAAGGTCGATGGTGTATTGGCGGCGCCGTGCGCTACCCAGCCGGCCGCGCCGCCGGCCATGAAGGCCAGCAGGGCCGCTGCCGCGGCGCCATAGAGCCATTGCTTGGGGCGGCGCTCCAGCCGTTCGAGCTCCAGGCGCGTCGGCACCGGCTCCTGCGCGACGGCGTCATAGCGGGCGTGCAGCAACTCGGCCATCGCGCGCCAGGAGTTGACCCGCTCGGCTTCCTCGGGATTGGCGGCAAGCCAGGCCTCGACGTCGGCGCGGCGCTCGGCCGGCAGTTCGCCGTCGACATAGGCGTGCAATTCGTCCTCGGTCACGGAAATCCTGCGCTCGGTCATATCGCTCGTCTCTGACTCGGACCCGTCAGCCCGGAATATCGTTCGTCGTTCAAATCCATTCGTCCCCGCTGCGTGCACAGGGCGCGAAAATTCCGATGTATGGACCCTGCCATCATTTCACCCGCCTCAGCGCCGGCCGCTCGCCGTCCAGCGCCGCCTTGATGTGGGCCCGGGCGCGCGCAAGGCGCGACATCACCGTGCCGATCGGCACGCCCTGGATGTCGGCGACTTCGCGGTAGCTCAGGCCTTCCAGCATCACTAGCAGCAGTACCGAGCGCTGCTCCTCCACCAGCGTCGCCAGCGCCTTTTCTATGTCTCGCCCTTCGGCTTCCGTCCCGCTGGCGTCGGGATTGTTCTCGGAGAGCTGCATGAACTGCGGTCGCCTCGCGAGCGAGCGACGGCGGTTCTTGTTGAGGTTGGTCAGGATCGTGTAGAGCCAGCTCCTGACGTCGCCCCCGAGAAACAGCCGCTCCGAGCGCAGCGCCCGCACCAGCGTGTCCTGCACCAGATCGTCGGCGATGTCGGCGTCGCGTGCGAGCGCACGAGCATAGCGCCGAAGCGCCGGGATCATGGCTTCAACACTCTGGCGAAACGCGCTCATGCCCCTCGATTGTCCTTCACCTTCGGCGCGAGCGCCTTCACTGATCATAACACCCGAATGGAACGGCTATTCCGGCAACCGAAACAGCGTTAACGCGGCGGATTAGGACTGTACCGCAAGGAGGCGCTGGTGTACCTCCAGACCTCAAGAACCAGCTCGATTGGATGACAGGCATGGCGCAGAATTCGGGTCTGATGCAGGGCAAGCGCGGGGTGATCCTCGGCGTTGCCAACAACCGCTCGATCGCCTGGGGCATCGCCAAGGCATGCCACGCTGCCGGCGCCGAGCTCGCATTCACCTATCAGGGCGACGCGCTGAAGAAGCGGGTCGAGCCGCTCGCCGCCGAGATCGGCGGCCTCGTGCTCGGCCATTGCGACGTCACGGACGCTGCGACCATCGACGCGGCGTTCGCGGTCGTGCAGGAGAAATGGGGCAAGATCGATTTCGTGGTGCACGCGATCGCCTATGGCGAGCAGCTCGACGGCCGCTATGTCGACACCACGCAAGAGAACTTCACCAAGTCCATGCTGATCTCCTGCTACTCGCTGACCGCGATCGCGCAGCGCGCCGAGAAGCTGATGACCGACGGCGGCTCGATCATCACGCTGTCCTATTACGGCGCCGAGAAGTGGATGCCGCATTACAACGTCATGGGCGTGGCGAAGGCCGCGCTGGAGGCCAGCGTGCGCTATCTCGCCGCCGATCTCGGCGAGAAGAACATCCGCGTCAACGCGATCTCGGCGGGACCGATCAAGACGCTCGCCGCCTCCGGCATCGGCGATTTCCGCTACATCCTGAAATGGAATGAGGTCAACGCGCCGATGCGGCGCAACGTGACGACCGAGGACGTCGGCGGCAGTGCGCTCTATCTCCTGTCCGACCTGTCGCGCGGCGTCACCGGCGAGGTGCATCACGTCGATTCCGGCTACCACGTGCTCGGCATGAAGCGGCCGGATGCGCCGGACATGGCGCTGGGCGGGAAGGACTGAGCATAATCCGGAAAAGTGTGTAGCGGTTTTCCGAAAAGATCATGCTCAAAAAATAAGAGTTAACGCCACCCGACAATGCCCGCGCCCACGATCTACTACCTTCGCCACGGCGAAACCGAGTGGAACGCGCTCGGGCGCCTTCAAGGCACACAGGACATTCCCCTGAACGCGCGCGGCCGTCGCCAGGCCGTGCAGGCCGCCGGCATCCTCGCCGATCTCTTTGCGCGCGAGGGTCGCGACAAGGCTTTGCTGCCCTATGTCTCGAGCCCGCTCGGGCGCGCGCGCATGACCATGGAGCTCGCGCGCGGCAAGCTCGGCCTGCCGGTTGCCGACTATTCGCTCGACGACCGCCTGCGCGAGATCGGCTACGGCGCCTGGGAGGGACTGACGCTGCCGGAGAGCGAGGCTGCCGATCCGGACGTCTACGCGCGGCGCCTGGTCGACAAGTGGACGGTGGCGCCCTCGAACGGCGAGACCTATGCCGACGTCCAGGCCCGCATGCGCGAATGGTACGACCAGCTCCGGACCGACACGGTCGCAGTCGCCCATGGCGGCACCGCGCGTGCCCTGATGGTGACGCTCGGGCTGGAGACGCCCGCGAGCGCCGCCGAGCTCTATGTCGAGCAGGGCGTCGTTTACGTGTTCCGAGACGGCCGCCTCGAGAAGCATGGTTAACCTGGGATACCCACCCCCGGCGGGCATTTCGGGTTCCGGCAAAAAAGCCGCAAAACAACCCCATGCAAAGTAGCCAATGGGCGGGTTGTGACCGCCCCGCGGCGCGGTCGCGAGGCGCCATTTGACCCTCCTTCGAGGGCGCGTTACCACTCGCCGGAACCGATCCAGCGAGCAGCGATGTCCTTCAACACCTTCGGCCATATGTTCCGTGTCACCACCTTCGGCGAGAGCCATGGGGTGGCGATCGGCTGCGTGGTCGACGGCTGTCCGCCGCTCATCCCGCTCGTCGAGGCCGACATCCAGCGCGACCTTGATCGCCGCCGGCCCGGCCAGTCGCGCTTCACGACCCAGCGCCAGGAGCCGGACCAGGTGAAAATCCTCTCCGGCGTGATGGCGCATCCGGAGACCGGCGAACAGGTGACCACGGGGACGCCGATCGGACTTCTGATCGAGAACACCGACCAGCGCTCGAAGGACTATTCCGAGATCAAGGACAAGTTTCGCCCCGGCCACGCCGACTTCACCTACGAGGCCAAATACGGCCTGCGCGACTATCGCGGCGGCGGGCGCTCCTCGGCGCGCGAGACCGCGATGCGCGTCGCCGCCGGCGCCATCGCGCGAAAAGTGCTGCCCGACGTGACCGTGCGCGGCGCGCTGGTGCAGATCGGTCCGCACAAGATCGATCGCGCCAAATGGGACTGGGACGAGATCGCCAAGAATCCGTTCTTCTGTCCGGACAAGGACAAGGCGGCGTTCTTCGAGAGCTATCTCGACGGCATCCGCAAGAGCGGCTCCTCGATCGGTGCCGTCATCGAGGTGGTAGCCGAGGGCGTGCCGGCAGGATTGGGCGCGCCCATCTACGCAAAGCTCGATTCCGATCTCGCGGCCGCGATGATGACGATCAACGCGGTGAAGGGCGTCGAGATCGGCGCAGGCTTCGGCGCGGCCGAGCTCTCCGGCGAAGAGAATGCCGACGAGATGCGCACCGGCAATGACGGCACGCGCTTTTTGTCCAACCACGCTGGCGGCGTGCTCGGCGGCATCTCCACTGGACAGCCGGTGGTGGTGCGTTTCGCGGTGAAGCCGACCTCGTCGATCCTGCAGCCGCGCCTGACCGTCGATCGCAAGGGCGCCGACACCGAGATCTTCACGAAGGGCCGCCACGATCCATGCGTCGGCATCCGCGCGGTTCCGGTCGGCGAGGCCATGATGGCCTGCGTGCTTGCCGACCACTTCCTGCGCAACCGCGGGCAAGTCGGACGTTAACGTCCGACGCCAGCCGCCCGCGCGGCTTGACGGGGCGCAAGGTTCGCCCGCAAATTGTGGCGCCATGGATGCAAGCGAAATCAACGCCATCACCGACTGGCTGATCGACGGCGCGCGCTCGGCGCCGATGCCGAGTCAGATGATGGCACAGGCTTGCGAGCGCATGGTCGCAGCCGGCCTGCCACTGTGGCGGGTCGGCGTTTTCATCCGCACGCTGCACCCCGAAATCTTCGGTCGCAATTTCATCTGGCGGCAAGGCGCTGCCGAGGTTGAGGTCGGCACGGTGGATTTCGAGATCCAGGAGACGCCGGAGTTCAAGAAGAGCCCGCTCAGCCTCGTCTTCAACCAGGGCCTCGAGGTGCGTGGCAATCCCGACAGCCCCGGCGACGTCGAGCGCTTTCCGTTTCTCGGGGATCTCAAGCAGGAGGGCGCCACAGACTACGTCGCGATGCCACTGCGCTTCCTCGACGGTACCGTCCACGCGATGACCTTGACCACCAAGCAACCCGGCGGCTTCAGCGATGCGCAGGTTGCGGCGCTGCGCGCGCTGACGAAACCTCTGACGCGCATCACCGAGATCATCACGCTGCGCCGCACCGCCACGACGTTGCTCGATACCTATGTCGGTAACCGCGCCGGCGAGCGCATCATGGGCGGCCAGATCCGCCGTGGCCACACTGACACCATGCAGGCCGTGATCTGGCTGTCGGACCTGCGCGGCTTCACCGCGCTGTCGGACCGTCTGCCGGCCGAGACCGTGGTCGAGATCCTCAACCAGTATTTCGACTGCCAGGTCGCCTCGATCCGCGCCCATGGCGGCGAGGTGCTGAAGTTCATGGGTGACGGCCTGCTCGCGGTGTTTCCAATCGACGAATACATCGGCGACGCGAACCACGTCTGCGCGCGCGTGCTCGAGGCCGCGCGTGAGTCCCGCTGCAGCGTCGATGCGCTGGCATTTCCGGTCGGCGAGGCGATCGAGCGCTTCCGCTTCGGCGTCGCGCTGCATGTCGGCAACATCCTCTACGGCAATATCGGCGGCGGCAACCGTCTCGACTTCACCTGCATCGGCCCCGCCGTGAATCTCGCGGCGCGGCTGGAGAAGATCGCCGGCCGCGTGGGGCGGACGGTGGTGGCCTCCGAGAATTTCGTCCGCGCCTGCGGCGCCGCGTGGAACGAGCTTGGCGAATTTCCGATCGCGGGGTTCTCCAAGGCGCAGCTTGTGTATGGGCTCGCTGACGAAGCGCCGGTGGTGATGGCGTAGGCGTGTCCTGCGGACTGGGCCCGACACATTGCCGCTACAATGGAAAGGGTATACTATTCGTCATTGCTCAGCCGGTACGACACACCGGCCTTTCGTTCGATCCTGCATTGCGTCGCGAAAACAGGAGCATCACCATGCCGATTACGACGCTGAAGGTCTTGGCGAGCCTCATACAGCTGCATGGCCCAGGCGCAACAATTCAGAGCGACCATCAGGGTATCGACGCATTGCTGAACGATCTGCGTGGGCAGGGTGCGGAACAAGGCGTTGTCGCCGGCGACCCCGTAGTGACTCAGGCCGCTTTCCGACGAGGGGCTTTTGCCAAAGGGCCGAATGCTGGCGCCTTTCGCAGAGGGGGATACGCTCCCGGCGTGGGCGCGTTTCGCCGAGGGGGATTTGTTCGAGGATACTAGGTAGGTCCTTCAACCCCGTCTCGGTGTCGGCATGTCGGCTGACGGTTCAGATTTAACCGCCTTCGAGGATCAGCCGATCACGCAGTTGCTGGTCAAGGTCGCAACGCGATGTAACATCGACTGCTCCTATTGTTACTGGTTCCGCGACGCATCCGTTTATAGCAAGCCCAAGCTGATGAGCCCTGATGTGCAGCAAAAGTTGCTGCAACGCATCGAGGAGCACGTCGTCAGATACTCCCTCGGCGATTTTCCCATCATTCTGCACGGCGGTGAGCCGTTGCTGTGGGGCGCCGAGAACTTCCACCGCTTTGCCGAGGCCTGCGAAGGCATTTCATCACGGACTGGCTGCGACATACCCATTGCGGTCACGACCAACGGCGTGTTGATCGATGACGAATGGCTCGCCTGCTTCGAGGCCCGCAACATTTCGGTTGCGATCAGCCTGGACGGGCCGGCACATATTCACGACCTCCATCGCAGGACGTTTCAGGGTACGGGCACCCATGCCGGCGTAGAGCGTGCCGCGCGCATGCTGGTATCGCGCGACATTGGCGTCATTGCCCTGGCAGTCTGCAATCCCGCTTACGCGCCGCAGCAATACGCCGATTTTTTCGCCGCGTGCGGAATCTCCAGCTACGACATCATGATCCCGGACGCGACGGTGGACGAGAAGCCGCCATCCATTGCCGCATTCTACGAGGGTCTGTTCGACCTGTGGCTGAAATCGAATCGCGAGGCGCCGACGACCAATATCCGTATCATTTCCGACATGATCACGGCCCTGCTTGGCAACGATTCACCGACCGAGGGCGTGGGCCACAAACCCGTCGAACTTTGCACCGTCATGACGGATGGCACCGTGGAGGCCCACGATGTGCTGCGGATTGCGGGCGACGGCTTCACGAACACCAAGTTCAACATCTTCGATCATGCGATCGACGAGGTCAGGAACGAGCCTCGCTGGAAGGCCGCGCGCGATGCTTCAATCAATCTTTGCGCGAAATGTCGCCAGTGCAAGTTCATGAATGCCTGCGGGGGAGGCTACCTTCCGCATCGTTTCTCCAAAAGGAACGGCTACGACAATCCGTCGGTCTATTGCGACGATCTCTATTCGATGTTCGAGACCATGCAGTCCGTGCTGGCGAGCCATCTCTATGTCAGCAAGCCAGGCGGCGAGCGCGTCAATCTGCCCGATACGTTGGCTGGCGCCTAGCGGACCGCGCGAGCCGTGGGAGCAAAGTTGGAAATGCCTCAGGCCTCTGGTCATCGCGCTTTGGGACACGGAAGCCCACGCTAGGTCGCAACGGGCGGTCCAAACCATGTGCTGAGCGCGTCGGCGAGCCCCGACCGCGTCCGGTCGCCTACCCACGCCACATGTCCGTCGGGCCGAACCAGCGTGACGTCGGGCGCCGCTACTGCGCCGATCACCGGAAGCTCCCAAGTCGCGGCGCACCTTGCATCGATCATCTGAACTCGATCCTGCCACGGCGCGATGTCGAGGCCGACGGGCTCACCAAAGTTGAGCAGGACCGGTCGTGCATCGTGCAGAAGACTGAAGACTCGCAGCGAGCCGTTCGCTGTGACGAGATCGAGATCGGGCATGCGGCGTCCGAGCAGCGGATGTCCCGCGCCGAGATCGTAGCGAATGTCGAGACCCGACATCATCGCCGCGACCCGCTTGCGCGGCTCGTCCATACCGAGCAGCTCGGATACGACCTCGCGCAAGGCCTCGACGCGGTCGTCATATCGAAGCAGCGCGGTCTGCGCCATCGTGTTGCGCAGGACGCGCGCGGCGACCGGGTGGCGCTCGGAATGGTAGGTATCGAGGAGCGTTTCCGGCGAGGTGCCCTTCACCACCTGCGCAACTTTCCATCCCAGATTCACCGCGTCTTGCACGCCGATCTGGAGGCCCTGTCCCCCCATCGGCGGATGCAAATGTGCAGCGTCGCCGGCCAGCAGGACTCGTCCGCTCCGGTAGGACGCTGCCTGCCGCGTCATGTCCGTGAATCTGGAGATCGAGGTGGGGCTGTGGATCCCGTAATCGGTTCCATAGACGGCGATGAGCGCCTCGCTGAGATCGCGCAGCGTGGGCTCGACGGTGTGCCGCGTGTGCCGTTCGGTTACCATGACGCGTACCGGGCCGTTCTCGAGGCGAGAGAAGGCATGGATGCCGCTGTCATCGCGGCGAAGACCCCATTGCGGCTCCTTGGCCGTCTCGATCTCGGCGAGCAGGCAACTGATCGTCGGATCCCAGCCGGGGAAGTCGATATTGGCACCTTTCCGGACTGAGCTGCGTCCGCCGTCGCACCCGACGAGATAGTCCGCCCGCAGCGAATGGCCATCGGCAAGTGCGATGTCGACGCCGGTCTCGTCTTGCGCGATACCGGTTACCTCGCGCCCACGATAGATCGCCACTCCCAATTCATCGACCCAGCTGGCGAGGATGCGCTCGATCTGGTTCTGCCGCAGCGCGAGCCCATAGGGGTGCCGGGTGGGAAAGTCGCTGATGTCGAGACGGATCCAGGCGAAGCCCGCGACCTGCGCCACCTGACCCTGTGCAAGGAACCGGTCGGCCAGTCCACGTTGATCGAGCACCTCGATGGTGCGCGCATGCAGTCCGCCCGCGCGCGAGCCAATGAGGTCCTGGTTGACACGCCGCTCGACGATCGCGACGTCGATGCCCGCCAGCGCCAGCTCGCCTGCCAGCATCAATCCCGTCGGACCTGCTCCGACGATCACCACCGCATGCCTGGTCGACAGCAATTCAGTCATTCCGCGCTCCCGTAGGTTCTGGCTTGGGCCGGCGGTTCTACGGGATGGTCGGGGTCTTGAAGCAAGCCCCTTGCGCGCTACATATTTAAGTGGGAGGTAACAGTGTTGCCGTCCTCCGTCCGTCCGCGACAGAGCGGAATTTCACCAGATCAGTTTATCGTAGCGTCTTTCTGTCCCTCGGCCGTCAGGCCTGGGTCCGGGCGCTAATCGGTGCGCTTCAGATTATCGCGCAGCTTCAACTGGGCTCTGCAACTAACTGCGATCCCTATGGATATACGACTGCGTCAAGCCGTGCGTCAGGATCGTCAGGGTGATCCATAGCCGCAACATGGCGAAGCTGAAGATGAAGATGAAGACGAAATAGATCAGGTTCTGGATGAACTGGCTCGCGAGTGCACCAGTGCGGCGATCAACGCGCTCCAGAAGCGTCCGATATGGGTGAACTGGTCAAAGGCCATGCCGTCCAGCCCGGCCATCGACGCAAACGCGTGCGGCAGACTGGCACGCTCTATTCCTCAGGCTCGGTCGTGAACAATAGCGGGTAGCCCTTGGCGCGACCGGCGTCGGTGGCGCGCGTCGCCTTGGTCTCGGCGACGTCCTTGGTGAAGACGGCGACGACGCAGGCCCCGAGCTTGTGCGCGGTGATCATGACCTTGTAGGCCTGATCGGCCGTCATGCGAAATTCGGCCTTCAGCACCAGGGTGACGAAATCGCGCGGCGTGAAATCGTCGTTGAGCAGGACCACCTTGTGCAGCCGCGGCCGCTCGACCTTGGTCTTCGTCTTGGGCTTAGGCTTGGTGACGGTGTCGTTCATTCCGCCTCCGAAACACGCCTCGGGTTCCAGCCGCGGCGCTTAAGGCGCGGCCTTCGCACCATATTGCAGGACCTGCACCTTCTCCAAGGTGACCAACCCGCTCGACATCATGCCATCCAGGATGGGCAGGAATGCGTTGATGTTGTCCTCGCTGTCGACGATCTCGATCACCAGCGGCAAGTCCTCCGACAGCCGCAGGATTTTCGAGGTGTGCAGCCGGCTCGATTTGCCAAAACCCATCGGCCCGCGCAGCACGGTGGCGCCGGCAAGGTGGCGCTCGCGCGCGCTGATCACGATCGCTTCATAGAGCGGCTTGCCGTCGAAATGGTCGTTCTCGCCGATGAAGATGCGGAGCAGGACGGCCTGACGGGGAATCTGCATGATCAGCTCCTTTTCAAGCGGTTGTAGCGGCTCGCCATCATATGACCGAGCCACACCGACGCCAGCCAGCAGATCAGGGAGGCGGCGACATAGGCCAGCGCGGTGTATTTCATGCCGCCATGGAACAGGCGGAAGGTCTCGAGGCTAAAGGTCGAGAAGGTGGTGTAGCCGCCGCAAAAGCCGGTCATGACGAACTGCCGGTGCTCGGGCCGCGCCAGCACGCGACCGTCGGGGCCGGTGAGCGTCGCATAGAAGCCGATGATGAGGGATCCCGTGGCGTTGATGAACAGAGTCGCGAAGGGAAAGCCGGGACCGGTGTCGAGCAAGAGTCCGACGAGCCAGCGCGCCAGCCCGCCGATGATGCTGCCGGCCGCGACCCAGGTATAAAGCAGCGCAGTGCGCCAGCGGTCCTTGGAGGTGAGGGTGGTCATCGCCTCTAGCCTCCGAGCCTGTCAGCAAGCAGGAAGCCGCAGGTCACCGCGGTGAGGCACAGGCCGACCGAGAACACGATGTTGCCGAGCGCGTGAAGCTGCTCGCCGTTGCGCGCGAGGGTCAGGGTCTGGAGGCTGAAAGAGGACACGGTGGTGTAGCAGCCGAGGAAGCCGGTCACCGCGAACAGCCATGGCGTCGGCGCGGCGAAGATCGAGCCCGGATGGGTCGCCAGCGCACCGAAAATGCCGATCAGGAAAGCGCCGGTGACGTTGATGGTCATGGTGCCCCAGGGAAACGTCTCGCCGAAGCGCCGCGCGATCGCGCCGGATAGGAAATAGCGCGCGCAGCCGCCGAGCACGCTGCCGATTACGATTGCAAGAACACCGCTTACCACGTCGAATGATCCCCCAGTTTTTCCATCAATGCCCCGCCGGTCTCGCGAAGCTCAGCCCGATCGCAAGCAGTCCCGCAAGCGAGATCAGCGCAAAGCCGAGCCCGGCGAGGAAGGTGCCGGCCGGCCCATAGACGTCCCATAGCGCGCCCGCGAGTATGCTGGCCGCCAGCGTCGCCAGCCCCGTGAACAGATTGAAGTAGCCGAATGCGGTGCCGCGTAAGCTTGACGGCGCGGTATCGGTGACGAGCGCCGCGAACAACCCCTGCGTCAGTCCCATGTGCAGGCCCCACAGCACGACGCC